>NZ_JARIXR010000010.1:0-255333 GCF_029269205.1 Pseudomonas sp. 1912-s
ATGGGCCATCCTTGCCATCCTTGGCCCAGCGCGGCTAACCCGGCGTCCTGCCGGGTTACCCACGCTCCAAAGCCTGCGTTCGGCCAGCGTGGTTTAACGGGGCGCCTAAGATCAAGATCAAAAGCAGATCAACAGCACAGCGGCCTACAGGCCGGCTTGAGTGGTGTGAAGCAAAGGCAACATCAAGATCAAAATCTACAGCGGGCACGGTCAAATGTGGGAGCTGGCTTGCCTGCGATGGCATCACCTCGGTRYAYCTGAAAAACCGAGGTGTCTGCATCGCAGGCAAGCCAGCTCCCACAGAAAAGCAGAGCTGCATCCGTTTCAGATTTGKYTTTCGCTTTGGCTTTTGCTCTGGCTTCTACCACTCAAGCCGGCCTGTAGGCCGCTGTGCTCTTGCTTTTGATTTTGATCTGGCTCTGACTGCCCCAATAAGCCCGAGGCCGAACGCAGGGATTGAGGAGCGGGTAAACCGGCAGGACGCCGGTTTAGCCGCGACGGGGCAGGGACGCCCCGTCGCGGCGGCCCGCGGAGCAATCCCGGAGTGAGGGAACACCGAGCCTAGGCGAGGTGCCGACAGGCGGGGCAGAGCCCTTTGCTTACTTTGGGGCTTTTCCAAAGTGAGTCGCTGTAAGAGCGAAACCATATTCAGCCGTTACCTAAATAACGGATATGTACACACTCAAACCAACCCACACCGCTCAAAAAACCGCTCCCGCCCCAGGATCATCAACGCCGCCCGCTTATGCGGAAAATCAAACTCCTTCTCACAGTGGAAACACTGATTCTGCATATACCCAATCATCTTCCCGTTATCCGCCCGAGGCTCAGCCACCACCCGCTGCGTACGCGGATCATCCAGAAACAGGTAATGCACCAACGCCGACAACCAACTCGCTACCTTGTGCGGCCCCCGGTGATGCTCTTCCCCCACCAGCATATGAATCCCGCGATCGTAATCCGCCACGTCATAGAACGGCGCAATCCGATCCTCCTTGGCCCAATACGCCTCGAAATACGCAAACGGCTCATCATCGAAACAGCCGATCAACGTCAACGCATGAGGATCAGCTTCCAGCGTGTCCAGATACTCCCGATGCTGCTCAAGGCTGCCACTTTCCTGCCAGAAATTCGCCACGCGCGTGCTGTTCTGCCACCGATTAAACCGCGCCAGGTCAACATCAATCTCCACCGTGCGCAATGAAATCCACGCCCCCAACCGCGCATCGAACCGTCGATAAACCTCACCCCGAGGCTTCGGCGCACGGGCAGGATGACGCTTACCAGCGCTGATAATCATCTGCTGCGGATAAGTCCCCGTGAGGGATTGCCCCAGCCACGGTTGCGGCAATTGCCAAAACAACGTGCGCTCGCAATAAAACTGCCCGGCAACCTCAGTCGCCACCAACAGCCCACTGCGCAAGGCATCCTCCGGCACATGCTCAAGGCGCCAGACCAGCCGCTGCCGCCCAGGCTCCCTGGCAAACAACCAGTAACAGGCCGCCCACAACGCACGGGCAGCCGGCACACTGCCGGGCTCCTGCAAGTGCACCTGCAGCTCATCGCCCCGCTCAAGGCGCAGGCGAATCAGCGGCTGCCCTTCAAGGGTAAGGCTCAGGCGCGTGTCAGTTTCATCAGCATTCAGGGCAGACCCCGCCGGCAACGGCAGGGCAGACAGGTCATTCAGATTGGACATGGGGTGGGCTCACGAATCGTCGACAGTTCAACAAGTGACGTGAGCCACGGGCAAAAATTTAGACGATCAGGGCACCGGCATCACATCGATGCGGTAAGGCTCGAAGATCTTCAACAACTGGCCATTGTCCCGCAACTGCTTGAGCAGCCCGGCGAACGCCGGCCCGGTGATCGGTGCCTTGGGCCGCAGCAATGCGTAGTGGTGGTACACCTGGTCAATCCGCTGGGACACCAGGAATTGCCCCGCCGTGTCGGCATTGCGCACCAGGAAATCGCTGAGGTAGGAGCGCGTCACCAGGGCGATGTCGGCCCGACCCCGGGCGACCATCAGCAGGTTGCTGTCGTGGGAATAGGTCAAGGTGGCGTTGAAGTGCTCCGCCAGGTACTTGGGGTCCGGGTTGAAATTGGCGAACGCGTAGTGATAACCGCTGAACACCGCCAGGCGCTTGCCGGCCAGGTCGGTGAAATAGGATTGGTCGCGGCCAGGCTCACGCTGGGCGACGAAGATTTCGGCGTCTTCCAGGCCCATGTCGACCGCGGTGTGGGGAATATCCTGCCAACCCCATTTCGGGTTTTCGAAGATCGCCATGTCGACCCGACCTTGCTGGAAATCGCGAAAACGCCGGGGAATCGAGGTGGGCACCAGCACAAACTGGTAGTCGGTTTGCAGCGCGTTCAAGGCTTCTACCAATTGCGGCAGCAACCCGGTGTCGGCGCCCTGCTCCGGGCGCACGGTGTACGGCGGAAAATGCGCAGCACCGATCCTCACCAATTGGGCGGCCGAAGCCGGCATCAGCCACAGTGCGCCAAGCGCCAATATTGAGAGTCCTGCAGCCAGTCGCCAAGGCGAAAACATCAAGGCACACACCGTCGAAAACTTTGATCCCGCTAAGCTAGGCGTTTTTGTCTATCGAGACAACTTTCTGCCACACAATTAATAGCTTGCGCGAACGGGCTAGTCAGCTTTCAACACCATCAGCAAGGCTTCATCGGCCAGTTGCTCCAGGGTCATGCTGCCCTGGGCACGAAACCAGGTGGTGGTCCAGGACAAGGCGCCGGTCAGAAAGCGCCGGGTGATAAACACATCGCCCCTGATATAACCGGCCTCCTTGGCCTCTCCCAGCACCTGCAACCAGATGTCTTCATAAATATCACGCAGGGCCAGCACCTGGGCCTGGCCCTCGGCCGAGAGTGAGCGCCACTCGTACACCAGCACCGCCATGGCCTCGCCGCTGCCGCCCATGATCGACTGCAATTCGCAGCGAATCAGCGCCAGCACCCGTTCACGCACGTTATTCGCTTCGGCCAGGGAAGCGCGCATCAGGGCGGTGTTGTAGTGGATGGTTTCCTCCATCACCGCCCGCAGGATTTCGTCCTTGCTCTTGAAGTGATGAAAGATACTGCCGGACTGAATCCCGACCGCGCCGGCCAGGTCACGCACGGTGGTGCGCTCAAAGCCCTTATTGCGAAACAGGTGCGCCGCGGTTTGCAGCAGCTTGCCACGGGCACTGTCGGGGTCGGTCAGTTGGCCCGCGTCGACCATGGTGCGCATCACCCGCAGGGCTTTTTGCTCATCCATGCTGTTCTCCTTAACTTCTGGTTACGTCTTGGCCGGCAATTTAGGCCGTGGCAGCCAACCAAGCAAGCGCTTGGGGCAAAGTTGTGACCAGAGTTTACAAACCAAGCGCTTGCTTGGTAGTCTCGACTCATCCAACCGGAGGAAGGACGCCCCATGAACAAGACGGTACGCATCGGCTGCGCCAGCGCCTTCTGGGGCGACACCTGCACCGCCGCTGCGCAGTTGGTGCACGGCGGCGCGCTGGATTACCTGGTGTTCGACTACCTGGCGGAAGTCACGATGTCGATCCTGGCCGGGGCACGGATGAAGGATCCCCAGGCCGGCTATGCCACGGACTTCGTCGACGTGCTGACGCCGCTGCTGGCGGATATCCAGCGCCAGGGCATTCGCGTGATCAGCAATGCCGGCGGGATCAACCCCCAGGCCTGCGCTGCCGCGTTGCAGGCGGCCTGCGACCAGGCCCGAATTCCGTTGAAGATCGCCGTGCTGCTGGGGGATGACCTGCAACCGCAGTTCAAGCAGTTGCACGGCATCACCGACATGTTCAGCGGCGCGCCGCTGCCAGCGATGTGCGTGTCCACCAACGCCTACCTCGGCGCGCCGGGCATCGTGCAGGCGCTGAAGCTCGGTGCCGATATCGTCATCACTGGCCGCGTGGTCGACAGCGCGGTGGTCAGCGCGGCGCTGGTGCATGAGTTCGACTGGTCCTGGCAGGATTACGACCGCCTGGCCCAGGCGGCATTGGCCGGGCATGTCATCGAATGTGGCGCCCAGTGCACCGGCGGCAACTTCACCGATTGGCGGGAAGTGCCGGACTACGAACACATCGGTTTCCCGATTGTGGAGGTCAGTGCCGACGGCCAGTTCACCGTCAGTAAAGTCGACGGCACCGGCGGGCTGATCAGCGAACTGAGCGTCGCCGAGCAACTGTTGTATGAAATCGGCGACCCGCGCGCCTACTTGTTGCCCGACGTGATCTGCGACTTCAGCCAGGTGAAACTCCAGCAGCAAGGCAAAAACCGCGTGCACCTGCACGGCGCCAAAGGCCTGCCACCGACCGACCAATACAAGGTCAGCGCCACCTACCCGGACGGCTTTCGCTGCACCGCCAGTTGCCTGATCGCCGGGATCGACGCAGTGGCCAAGGCCGAGCGGGTCAGCCAGGCGATCATCAACAAGACATCAGACCTGTTCAGCCAGCGCGGCTGGGCGCCCTACACCGACGTCAACATCGAACTGCTGGGCAGCGAAGCCACCTACGGCCCCCACGCCCAACGCCAGGACTGCCGCGAAGTGGTGGTGAAACTGGCGGTGCGTCACCCCAACAAACAGGCGCTGGTGCTGTTTGCCCGGGAGATTGCCCAGGCAGCCACCGGCATGGCGCCAGGGCTTACCGGCATCGTCGGCGGGCGGCCCACGGTGTACCCGCTGATTCGGCTGTTTTCGTTCCTGATCGATAAAAGCGTCTGCCCATTGCAGGTCGATTTCCTTGGCGAACGGCATGCCTGTGAGTTGCCTGTCGCCGAACCGTTGAACACGTCAATCGAATTGATTGACCCGCCCAAACCCCAGGGTCGCGCCGACGCCAACGTGCCGCTGATCAAACTGGCCGTGGCCCGCTCCGGCGACAAGGGCAACCACAGCAACATCGGGGTGATCGCCCGCGCCCCCGAGTACCTGCCGTGGATCGCCGAAGCGCTGACGCCCGAAGTCATCGTCGACTGGATGAGCCACGTGCTCGACCCGATTCACGGCCGCGTCGAACGCTGGTACTTGCCCGGCAGCCACAGCCTGAACTTCCTGCTGGAAAACGCCCTGGGTGGCGGCGGGATTGCCAGCCTGCGCATCGACCCCCAAGGCAAGGCCTTCGCCCAGCAACTGCTGGAAATACCGATTGCCGTGCCGCAGCACATCGCCGATCAACTCACTTAAAGGACCCACGCCGTGGCCTTCGACTCGATCTTCAAAGCCGACCTGTTCCAGGGGCAGAGCATTATCGTCACCGGCGGCGGCAGTGGCATTGGCCGCTGCACCGCCCACGAACTGGCGGCCCTTGGCGCCCATGTGATTCTGGTGGGGCGCAAGCCGGAAAAACTGCAAACGGTGGCGGCAGAGATTGTTGAAGACGGCGGCCGCGCCAGTTGGCAGGCCTGCGACATCCGTGATGAAGAAGCGGTCAAGGCGCTGGTCAGCCAGGTTCTGCAGGAACACGGCCCGATTCATGGCCTGGTAAATAACGCCGGCGGCCAGTACCCCTCGCCGCTCGCGTCGATCAACCAGAAGGGCTTTGAAACCGTGTTGCGCACCAACCTGGTGGGTGGTTTCCTGATGGCTCGGGAAGTGTTCAACCAGTGCATGAGCAAGCACGGCGGGTCGATCGTCAACATGCTCGCCGACATGTGGGGCGGCATGCCGGGCATGGGCCACTCCGGCGCGGCGCGTTCGGGCATGGACAACTTCACCAAGACCGCCGCCTTCGAATGGGGTTACGCCGGGGTGCGGGTCAACGCCGTGGCGCCGGGCTGGATTGCCTCCAGCGGCATGGACACTTACGAAGGTGCGTTCAAGGCAGTGATTCCGACCTTGCGCGAACATGTGCCGCTCAAGCGCATCGGCACCGAATCGGAAGTCAGCGCGGCGATTGTGTTTTTGCTCAGCCCCGCCGCCGCGTTCGTCAGCGGCAGCACCTTGCGCATCGACGGCGCCGCCAGCCTCGGCAGCCGCGCCTGGCCGCTGCACAAGGCGCAACCGCCGAGCGCGTCCTTTAATGGTTTCCACCGGGCGTACGTGCCGGATGTGCTCAAGGAGGAGAAATAAGCCATGCCGGTGATCGACTCGCAACTCGACGCCCACAGCGTGCCATTCGCGCAGAACCGCGAAGCGATGCTCACGGGCGTTAATCAACTGCGCCAGTTGGAGCAAAACCTGCTGGCCAAGGCAGCTGAAGCCAAGGCCAAGTTCGACAAGCGCGGGCAACTGCTGCCGCGGGAACGCCTCAATTTGCTGCTGGACCCCGGCGCGCCGTTCCTCGAACTGGCAAGCCTGGCCGGCTACAAGCTGCACGACGACAAGGACGGCAGCGCCGCCGGCGGCGGGTTGATCGCCGGTATCGGCTACGTCAGCGGCGTGCGCATGCTGGTGGTGGCCAATAACAGCGCGATCAAGGGCGGGACCATCTCCCCTTCGGGCCTGAAAAAATCCCTGCGCCTGCAACAGATCGCCATGGAAAACAAACTGCCCGTCGTGACCCTGGCGGAAAGCGGCGGCGCCAACCTCAACTACGCCGCCGAGATTTTCGTCGAAGGCGCCCGCAGCTTCGCCAACCAGGCGCGGATGTCGGCCATGGGCCTGCCGCAGATCACCGTGGTGCATGGCTCGGCCACGGCGGGCGGCGCGTATCAGCCAGGGCTTTCGGATTACGTGGTGGTGGTGCGCGGTAAAGCCAAACTGTTTCTGGCCGGCCCGCCACTGCTCAAGGCCGCCACCGGCGAAGTCGCCACCGACGAAGCGTTGGGCGGCGCCGAAATGCACGCACAAACCGCCGGCACCGCTGAGTACCTGGCGGAAAACGACGCTGACGGTGTGCGCATCGTGCGCGAGATCGTCAGCCTGTTGCCGTGGGATGACCGTTTGCCGGTCGTGCAAAAACGCACGTATAGCGAGCCGCTGTACCCGATTGAAGAGCTGCTGGGACTGATCCCCGACGACCCGAAAAAACCCTATGACGTGCGGGAAATCCTTGCGCGACTGGCGGACGGTTCCAACTTCCTCGAATTCAAGGGCGAGTTCGACCCGCACACCGTCTGCGGCCACCTGCATATCCAGGGCCGCGCTTGCGGTTTTATCGGCAACAACGGGCCGATCACGCCGAAGGGCGCGAGCAAGGCTGCGCAATTTATCCAGCTGTGCGACCAGAGCCGGACGCCCCTGCTGTTCTTCCACAACACCACCGGCTTCATGGTGGGCACCGAGTCGGAACAGCAAGGCGTGATCAAGCACGGTGCGAAGATGATCCAGGCGGTGGCCAATGCCCGGGTACCGAAGCTGACCATCGTCGTCGGCGGCTCCTACGGCGCCGGCAACTACGCGATGTGCGGCCGAGGCCTCGACCCGCGTTTTATCTTCGCCTGGCCCAACAGCCGTACCGCCGTGATGGGCGGCGCCCAGGCCGGCAAGGTGCTGCGGATCGTCACCGAGGCCAAGCAATTGAAAGACGGCCTGGTGCCTGATCCCAAGGTGCTCGACATGCTCGAACAGGTCACCGCCCAGAAACTCGACAGCCAGTCCACCGCGCTCTACGGCAGTGCGAACCTGTGGGACGACGGGCTGATTGATCCACGGGACACCCGGACCTTGCTGGGGCTTCTGCTGGACATCTGCCATGAGGCCGAAGTGCGGCAGTTGCAGCCCAACAGCTTTGGTGTGGCGCGGTTCTAAACCTTCAGGAGAACAATAAAAATGATCTTCACCCAGGAACACGAAGAATTGCGCCGCACCGTCCGCGGCTTTGTCGAGCGCGAGATCAACCCGCACGTGGATGAATGGGAAAAGGCCGGGCGCTTCCCGATCCACGAGATCTTCCGCAAGGCCGGTGACCTCGGATTACTGGGCATCTCCAAGCCGGAAAAATTCGGCGGCATGGGTCTCGACTACAGCTACTCCATCGTCGCCGCCGAAGAGTTCGGCAGCATCCGTTGCGGCGGCATCCCCATGTCCATCGGCGTGCAAACCGACATGTGCACCCCGGCCCTGGCCCGCTTCGGCTCCGATGAACTGCGCGACGAATTCCTGCGCCCGGCCATCAGCGGCGAACAGGTAGGCTGCATCGGCGTCTCGGAAACCGGCGCCGGCTCCGACGTGGCCGGGCTGAAAACCCATGCCCGCAAGGACGGCAGCGACTACGTGATCAACGGCAGCAAGATGTGGATCACCAACTCGCCGAGTGCCGACTTTATCTGCCTGCTGGCCAACACGTCGGACGACAAGCCGCACATCAACAAGTCACTGATCATGGTGCCGATGAACACCCCCGGCATCAGCGTCAGCCCGCCCCTGGAAAAACTCGGCATGCACAGCTCGGAAACCGCCCAGGTGTTTTTCGACGACGTGCGCATCCCCCAGCGCAACCGCATCGGCCATGAAGGCGCGGGGTTCATGATGCAGATGTTGCAGTTCCAGGAAGAGCGGCTGTTTGGCGCGGCCAATATGGTCAAGGGCCTGGAGTACTGCATCGACAGCACGATCGAGTACTGCAAGGAGCGCAAGACCTTCGGCAAGGCATTGATCGACAACCAGGTGATCCACTTCCGCCTGGCCGAACTGTCCACCGAAATCGAGTGCCTGCGGGCGCTGGTGTACCAGGCCACCGAGCAGTACATCAAGGGCCAGGACGTAACGCGCCTGGCCTCCATGGCCAAGCTCAAGGCCGGGCGCCTGGGTCGGGAAGTCAGCGACAGTTGCCTGCAATACTGGGGCGGCATGGGATTCATGTGGGACAACCCGGTGGCCCGGGCCTATCGGGATGTGCGGCTGGTGTCGATTGGCGGGGGGGCGGACGAGATCATGCTGGGGATCATCTGCAAATTGATGGGCACCCTGCCGGGGAAAAAGTCGTGAACACGTTGCTGCTGGAGCCGCACAACGGGGTGTTGCATGTGACCCTCAACCGGCCCGACAGCCGCAATGCCATGAGCTTGGAGATGGTCGAGGAACTGCGCGCGGTGCTGGCGGATGTGGCTGGGGACCAGAGCGTACGGGCGCTGGTTATCAGTGGCGCGGGAGGGCATTTTTCGGCGGGCGGGGATGTGAAGGACATGGCTCGCGCGGGGGCCGCGGGTGGCTTGCAGGCGTTGAACCGGGCGTTTGGCACGCTGTTGCAGGAGGTTGAGGCGCTGCCGCAGGTGGTGATCGTGGTGCTGCAAGGGGCGGTGTTGGGCGGTGGGTTTGGGCTGGTGTGTGTCAGTGATGTGGCGATTGCGGATCATCAGGCGCAGTTCGGGTTGCCGGAGACCAGCCTGGGGCTGCTGCCGGCGCAGATTGCGCCGTTTGTGGTGAAGCGCGTTGGGTTGACTCAGGCTCGGCGGCTGGCTTTGACCGCGGCGCGGTTTGATGGGGTTGAGGCGCAGCGGTTGGGGTTGGTGCATTTTGTGGAGCACGATTCGCAGGCGTTGGCGGAGCGGGTGGATGAGGTGTTGGGGCAGGTTTTGCGGTGTGCTCCCCGGGCTAATGCGCAGACCAAGGCGTTGGTGTTGGCCAGTGGCGAGCAGGCTTTGGGGCCTTTGCTGGACCAGGCTGCCGAGTGGTTTGCCGAGGCGGTGGGTGGTGAGGAAGGGATTGAGGGGACTCAGGCTTTTGTGCAGAAGCGTAAGCCGGGGTGGGCGCGATGAATCGGGGGCATATCCGTTATTTGGGTGATGGCCGCTATGGGTTCCGCTCTTACAGCGGGTCACTTCTGAAAAGCCCAAAAGTAACCAAAAGGCTCTTGCCCCACCACTCGGCACCTCGCCTAGGCTCGGTGTGCCCTCGCTCCGGCTTTGGACCGTGGGCCGCCGCGATGGGCCATCCTTGGCCCAGCGCGGCTAACCCGGCGTCCTGCCGGGTTACCCACGCTCCAAAGCCTGCGTTCGGCCAGCGTGGTTTAACGGGGCGCCTAAGATCAAGATCAAAAGCAGATCAACAGCACAGCGGCCTACAGGCCGGCTTAAGTGGTGTGAAGCAAAGGCAAAATCAAAATCTAAAGCGAGCACTGTCCAAATGTGGGAGCTGGCTTGCCCGCGATGCAGGCACCTCGGTTTTTCAGGTACACCCTGTTGATGCCATCGCAGGCAAGCCAGCTCCCACAGAAAAGCAGAGCTGCACCAGTTTCAGATTTGGTTTTCGCTTTGGCTTTTGCTCTGGCTTCTACCACTCAAGCCGGCCTGTAGGCCGCTGTGCTGTTGCTTTTGATTTTGATCTGACTGCCCCATTCAGCCCGAGGCCGAACGCAGGTGGTGCGGAGCGGGTAAACCGGCAGGACGCCGGTTTAGCCGCGCTGGGCCAAGGATGGCCCATCGCGGCGGCCCGCGGAGCAGCGCCGGAGTGAGGGAACGCCGAGCCTAGGCGAGGTGCCGACAGGCGGGGCAGAGCGTTTTGGTTACTTTTGCGCTTTTCAAAAGTGACCCGCTGTAAGAGCGGAACCAATAGCAGCCGTTACCGCAGGAATGGATATGTACACGGTAAACGCCAACCCAAGGGATCACTCATGTTCAACAAAATCCTGATCGCCAACCGTGGCGAAATCGCCTGCCGCATCCAGCGCACCGCCCAAGCCCTGGGCTACCGCACAGTAGCGGTCTACAGCGACCCCGACGCCAACAGCCTGCACGTCCAGATGGCCGACGAAGCCGTCAACATCGGCCCCGCCCCGGTCAACCAGTCCTACCTGAACATCGACGCCATCCTCGAAGCCGCCCACCGCACCGGTGCCGACGCCATCCACCCCGGCTACGGCTTCCTCTCCGAAAACCCCGACTTCGCCCGAGCCTGTGCAACAGCTGGCCTGACCTTCATCGGCCCCAGCCCCGAAGCCATCGAATTGATGGGCAGCAAACGCCTCTCGAAAATCGCCATGCTCAACGCCGGCGTCCCCTGCATCAAAGGCTACCAGGGCCCCGACCAGGACGACCCTACCCTGCAACAACACGCCACCCACATCGGCTACCCCCTGATGATCAAAGCCAGCGCCGGCGGCGGCGGCCGTGGCATGCGCCTGGTGCACAGCCCCGACACCCTGCTGGAACACCTGCGCACCGCCCGCTCCGAAGCGCAAAACGCCTTCGGCAGCGCCGAACTGATCCTCGAACAAGCCCTGATCGACCCACGCCACGTCGAAATCCAACTGTTCGGCGACACCCATGGCAACCTGATCTACCTCGGCGAACGCGACTGCTCGATCCAGCGCCGCCATCAAAAAGTCATCGAAGAAGCCCCCTGCCCCGTCATGACCCCCGAGCTGCGCCAGGCCATGGGCGAAGCCGCGCTCAAGGCCGCCCGCGCCGTCAGTTACGTCGGCGCCGGCACGGTCGAATTCCTGCTCGACCGCAACGGCACCTTCTACTTCCTGGAAATGAACACTCGCCTGCAGGTCGAACACCCGGTCACCGAACTGATCACCGGCCTCGACCTCGTCGCCTGGCAACTGCACATCGCCGCCGGCCAGCCCCTGCCCTTGCGCCAGGAACAAGTCACCCTCAGCGGCCACGCCATGGAAGTGCGCCTCTACGCCGAAGACCCGGCCCAGGGCTTCCTGCCGCAAACCGGCGACGTGCTGCGCTGGGAACCGGCAGCCGATGTGCGCGTCGATCATGGCGTGCTCGAAGGCCAGCGCATCACGCCGTTCTATGACCCGATGCTGGGCAAGATCATCGCCCACGGCGCTACCCGCGAAGAGGCTCGGCGCAAGTTGGTACGGGCGGTGGAAGACTGCGTGCTGCTCGGCGTTTCCACCAACCAGCGCCTGCTGGCCAGCCTGCTCAAGCACCCGCAATTTATCGCTGCAGACTTCAGCACCGGCTTTATTGCCGAACACTTCAGCGAAATCGCTCGCACCAGAGCGACCGACGATGAACTGGCGCTGGCCGCCGCCCTGTTTTATCACCACAGCGCCAGCGCTCATGCCACGCCGCTCTCCGGCTGGCGCAACAACGCCAGCGTGCCGTGGACCTGGCAGTTGGTCGAACAGGATGAGTCCCGGACAGTCCGCCTCAGTGTGCTGGCAGACAACTGCCTGCACGTCGAGCTTGACCGGCACGCCATCGACGTACGCGACCTCACCACCGACGGACGCTGGGCCACCGCCGTTCTCAACGGCATTCGCCGTCGCACCGCGTACCACTTGCAAGGCACCCGGCTCTGGCTGCCTGGCGTGCGCATCGATAACCGCACCCAGGCCGTTGCCACCCGCCAGGCCGAGGCCGGCAACGGCACGGTCAAGGCGCCGATGGATGGGGCAATTGTCGAAGTTCGGGTCAGCGAAGGTGATTCGGTCAGCAAGGGCCAGCTGTTGCTGGTGCTGGAGGCGATGAAAATGGAGCACCCACTCAAGGCCGGCATGA
Organism: Pseudomonas sp. 1912-s; assembly: GCF_029269205.1. NCBI lineage: Bacteria > Pseudomonadati > Pseudomonadota > Gammaproteobacteria > Pseudomonadales > Pseudomonadaceae > Pseudomonas > Pseudomonas sp. 1912-s. Next base: position 12,367 of record NZ_JARIXR010000010.1, read on the forward strand.
GTGGCGTGGTCAAGCGGATCCAGGCGGTTGCGGGAGATCAGGTGAGGAACCGTCAGATTTTGCTGGAGATCGAGTAACCCCTGGGCGGAACTAGCAGGCTTGGCTACGCTCTATCCCCATCAGGACGGGAAGAGTACGGGAACCTGCGATGCCTCATTGGCTGATTATTGATCTTGAAGCCACAACGGATGAAGGCGGCTGGCCCGTGACCGAGATGGAAATCATCGAAATCGGGGTGAGCCTGGTCAACCGCCAGGGCCGTGAGCTGGACCATTTCCAGCGTTTCGTGCGGCCGTTGCGCAGGCCGTTGCTGACGCCGTTCTGCCGCCAGTTGACCCACATCACCCAGGCGAATATCGATGCTGCCGCGCCATTGAATGACGTGTGGCCGTTGTTCGAACGCTGGCTCGGCCAACACCAGGCACGCCTGGAAGGCTGGGCGAGCTGGGGCGACTATGACCGCCAGCAACTGGAACTGGAGTGGCAGCGCCATGGCTTGAGCAGCGTGCTGGGCCAGACGCCTCACGTGAACCTCAAGCAGCGCTTCGCCAAGGCCCGGCGCCTGGACAAGCCGCTGGGGCTCAACGGCGCGCTGCAACTGGCGGGTATGCAGTTCCACGGCCAACAGCACCGCGCGCTGGAAGATGCGCGCAATACCGCACGGCTGCTGCCGTTGATTTTGCCCGTGTAGAAGGCATACTGGCCGACCTTTCTTGACCCTTTTCCGAGGATTCGCCCATGTTTAAAGTCAACGAGTACTTCGACGGCACCGTCAAGTCGATCGCTTTCGGCACTGCAGAAGGTCCGGCGACCATCGGCGTCATGGCCCCGGGTGAATACGAGTTCGGTACCGCCCAGCGTGAAATCATGCACGTGGTGTCAGGCGCACTGACCGTCAAGCTGCCAGACAGCACCGACTGGGAAACCTTCGCCGCCGGCAGCCAGTTCAACGTGCCCGCCAACAGCAAGTTCCAGCTGAAAGTCGCCGTCGACACCGCCTACCTGTGCGAATACCGCGGCTAAACGTTCGATAGCCGAAAAAAAATGCCCGTCTCGCGAGAGACGGGCATTTTTTATTGCACGGGCGGTTACTCGAGGATCGTCACCGGCATGCCGACTTCCAGGCGACCCACGCCATCGTTGACCAGGTTCTGCCCGAACATCACATCACCCTCTTGTTCGCGGTAGGTCTTGAGCGTGGCCAAGGGTTCGCGGTCGGCACTGCGCTCGCCGCTCGCCGGGTCAATGGTGGTCAGGATGCAGCGTGAGCAGGACTTGACCACCCGAAACTCCACATCGCCGATTCGCACGCGTTTCCAGCCATCTTCGGCAAAGGCTTCGCTGCCCTCGATCACCAGGTTGGGACGAAAGCGCAGCATCTCCATGGGCCGGCCGACCCGCCGGGACAGGTCATCCAGGGACGCCTGGCCAATCAGCAGCAACGGAAAGCCATCGGCAAACGCGACCTTGTCATCATCCTTGCCGTAACCGGCCTCGGTAGTGCGCGCACGCGCCAGCGGCACTTGCACCAGGCGTGTGGGTTTGCCGATGAATTCGCTGAGCCAGGCACCTGCTGCATCACCGGCATCCGGCACGCGCAAGGTGTCGCGCCAGATGGTCACACCGCGCAACTCGGCATCGCTGCCGGGCAGTGGCACGTCGAGGGCGGGCAGCCCTTCGGCGCTCAACGTCAGGCCACCGACGCTGTTCCACAGCGCCGACAACTGGCTCATTTTTGCCACCGCCCGCTGGGTCAGGAAACGCCCGCTGGCTTCGTCCACCAACATCCAGCGTCGATCCCCGTCAAGCCCGAGTGCATCAAGGCCGATCTGCTGCAAGGTTTCACCCTTGCCAGACTTCAAGGGGTATCGGTACAACGCGCTGAGACGAAGCATGGGCCTGCATTCCTGAGGGACAAAGCCGTCACCCTAAGCTCAAGCCGGGACTTCGTCCAGCATCAGACGCTGACGAACCACGTCCACCAACTTGTCAGGCTGGAACTTGGAGAGGAAGTTGTCGCAACCGACCTTCTTCACCATCGAATCGTTGAAGCTGCCGGACAACGAGGTGTGCAATACCACGTACAGGCTGCGCAGGCGTGGGTCGTTGCGAATCTCGGTGGTCAGGCGGTAGCCGTCCATCTCGGGCATTTCGGCGTCGGTGAAGATCATCAACAGTTTGTCGGTCATCACCTGGCCACTGTCGGCCCAGGCCTTGAGCATGTTCAGGGCCTTGAGGCCGTCGCTGGCAATGTGCATTTTCACCCCCAGTTGGCCGAGGGTGTCACGCAGTTGCGAGAGGGCCACGTTAGAGTCATCCACCAGCAGCACTTCGCGGCCACGGGCACGCTCCAGCACCGGGTCTTCGAGTTTCTCGCGGGAGACCTTGGCGTTGTAGGGCACGATTTCGGCGAGGACTTTTTCCACGTCGATGATTTCCACCAACTGGTCATCGACCTTGCTGATGGCCGTCAGGTAATGCTGGCGCCCGGCACTGGCCGGTGGTGGCAGGATCGCCTCCCAGTTCATGTTGACGATGCGGTCTACGCCACCGACCAGGAAGGCCTGCACCGAGCGGTTGTATTCGGTGACGATAATGGTGCTGTTGGGCCCCGGAATCAGCGGGCGCATGCCAATGGCCTGGGACAGGTCGATCACCGGCAGCGTCTGGCCACGCAGGTTGACCACGCCACAGACAAACGGATGACGCTGGGGCATGAGGGTCAACTTGGGCAGTTGCAGCACTTCCTGCACCTTGAACACGTTGATCGCGAACAGCTGCCGCCCGGCCAGGCGAAACATAAGGATCTCCAGGCGATTCTCACCCACCAATTGTGTGCGTTGATCTACCGTGTCGAGAATGCCGGCCATTAAAGACTCCTGGGTTGAGCGGATGGATAGTGCTGGTCACTGAAGGAGGTTATCGGCCGTAAATGCCGGACCTTGACCCCTATTAAAATGCCATGCAAATCCATTGATGTCACACTGATATCATGCTTTACTGAGCCAGCTTCAACGCAAGGCCCTTCACCACCGCCGCGTGACCACAAAGTCAGCGCGAGGTTCCCCCATGTAAGGGATTCCCCTATCCACAATCAGGACCAACCTGATATTCGCGATATCTAATAGCCATTAATGTGACGCCATTCTCATTGCATGAATGGAGTCAGGCTTTTGTTTGCTATCGCAAGCCCTCGGCCCACGGGTCGTCCACAGACTTATGTCTTGGCAACCGAAGAAGTTATGCGAATGGCCCTGAAGATGATGGGGGGTTCGGACGAGCGCGGGCGTCATTCAAATAAATGCCCTACTGAAAAGTCGGAACCAACCTACAGATCTTCGTCATATTTCAGCAGTACTTTTAAGCCATTCACCCGGTGCGACATCTCATTATCCGACCGTATGTTGTGGAGACTTGCATGATGAACGACGGCAAAGAGTGGCAACTTGCACTTCCCGAGTTCCTCCTTGAGGCTGAAATGCTGCTGGCCAAGTCCCAGGAATGCTTGAGCCACCTGCACTTGATCCGTAACGACAGCGACGCCATCGACTGCATGAAAAGCAGCCTGATCAAGCTCGCGGAAAAGTCCGACGCCCTTGCGCTGCGGGCCATCGGCGAATTTTCCCGGCATGTGCAGTACCTGATCGCCAATGCCGCCAGCCCGTTGCAACTACACGACGAGGCACTGGACGCGCTGAATGCTTGCCTGACCTTGCTCGCCTGGCAACTGGAGTTGATCGACGCCAAAACCGGCAAACTGGGCCTGGATGAAACGGAACAAACCGTGTTGATTGCCACTGTGGTGCAGCACATCCCGCAAAGCGACTTTGGTTATAAGCAACAACGCAGCATGCCTTACGCGATTTGAATATCCTTCGCATTTAACCGCAAAAAACGTCGTATTCAATGGCCGACATATCCAAAAACGACAGCAGCAACTAACCCTGCATGACGTCGTCGTTAGCAGAAAAATATCAATAAGCCACTAACGACAATACCGATACAAAACAACTTCAATGATACAACTCCCCGCCTATTTGAACTCCGGGACTACCTCCCGGGGCGCTGCCGTGATTAATAACCCTCATCCCGCTCGGCGAAAGGCGACCAACGGTAATAGTGGTGGTACCATGCCCCGCTCGAAGTGACTCAACTTCATGATGCATATAAACGTGAAATGCGCCTCCTATGTACGCCAGCCTGAAGTCACTCATCGCAAGGTCCGTGTCCCGAAGCAATGCACGCTGGATGACCCTCGCGCTATGCCTGTGCTCGTGCCTGCTCAGCCTGTGGGCTTATGCACACTCGGCCGATCTCCCTTTGGCCCTGCTGTGGGTGAACCTGGCCACCCTGTTGGTGGTAGGCCTGCAACAGTGGCGCTCACGCAAGTCCATCAAGTTCCAGCCCCAGGAACTGGCCGACCGCCTGCTGCAGGTGCAGGAAAACGAGCGTCATCGCCTGAGCCGCGAACTGCACGACGATATCGGCCAGCTGTTGACCGCCGCCAAGCTGCAAAGTGAATGGCTCAAGCGTCGTTTGCCGGAAGACTTGCAGGGCCATTGCGCCGTGCTGTGCAACACCTTGAACGAAACCCTGGCCAAGGTGCAGGACGTGTCGGCCATCCTCAACCCCCGGCAGCTGGCGAGCCTGGGGCTGGAGGCGAGCCTGCGGGCGCACCTGCTCAAGACCCTGGAAAACACCCGGGTCAGCTGGAGCCTGGAATGCCATCAACGGCTGACCGGCATCCCGGAAGAGATGGCCGTCGCCGCCTTTCGGATTACCCAGGAAGCCGTCACCAACATGCTGCGCCATGCCCAGGCACGTAACCTGCTGGTGCGCCTGCAACGCCTGCCTGAAGGCCTGTCGCTGTTTATCAGCGATGACGGCCAGGGCTTTTCGCCCGCCATCAACCCCGCCCAGGAAGGCCAGCGGGGCATGGCCGGGATGTCCGAGCGGATTGATCAACTGGGCGGCACATTGTCCGTCAATAGCCAGCCAGGCTTTGGGACAAGGATCGAAGCGCTTTTCCCCTGGGCGCCCCGCGCCCTCGAACGGGCCAACCCCCATAAGGTTCTAGAGTGACGTGCAACTTACTCCTGGTGGATGACCACTCCCTGATCAGGGCCGGCGTGCGTGCGCTGGTCATGGATATTCCCGGCTACGCAGTGGTCGGCGAAGCCAGCGATGGCGCGCAGCTGCTGGAGCGATTCGACGCGCTGCAACCCGACATCGTGCTGCTTGACCTGTCGATGAAACACACCGGCGGCCTCGACGCGCTGAAGGAGCTCAAGCGCGCCTACCCAAAGAGCAAAGTGTTGATCCTGTCGATGCACACCGACCCGGAACTGATCATGTGCGCCCTGGAGTCCGGCGCCCATGGCTACCTGCTCAAGGACACCACGGCCAATGAGCTGGAACACGCGCTCCTGGCCTTGCGCAACAACGAACGCTACTTGAGCCCGGCCATTGCCCATACGGTGATCAACCAGGCGCTGGTGCGCAATCAGGCCCAGCCCAACCCGCCACCCCACAGCCACAACCTGACGGCACGCCAGCTGGAAATCCTGCGCTTGATCGTGCGCGGCAAATCCACCCGGGAAATCGCCAATGGCCTGGGCTTGAGCATCAAGACCGTGGAAGCCCACCGTTCGCAGATCATGAAGCGCCTGCAGATTTTCGATGTGGCGGGCCTGGTGTTGTTCGCCGTGCGCGAGCAGATCATCAGCCTGGACGATTAGTCAGCAACGGCGAATCCTCCGGCAAGTGCACCCGCAACGCCTGGGGCAAGGCCGAGAAATGCAGGTCGTCGCCCTGCAGTGGTTCGCCATCCAGGTTGATCGCCAACCCTTCGGCCACTTTGATCTCGACCCACGGCAACCGCGCCCGCACAAACATGTTGTCCAGGCCCCAGCCGTCCGTCATCAGGTTGCGCAGGGTGCCGACCACTTCCTGGGGCGCCGGCAATATGCTGATGTCCAGCAAACCATCATCGGCCAGCGCATCGGGGCACAACACATGGCCGCCACCGGCCTGGCGCCCGTTACCGATGCCCAATGCCAGCAACTCGCCACGCCAATGAAAGTCAGGCCCCTGCAATTCACCGTAGGCCGCGCGCAACTCGCTGAAACGTGACAGCCCGGTAAACAGGTACGCGGCGCCACCGAGGACTTTTTTCAGGTCTTCGGAGGTGTTGGCGGTGACCTGGCTGCCAAACCCGCCAGTGGCCATATTCAGGAAGATCTGCCCGCCCACCTCGCCCAGGTCGATAGCCCGGGCCGGCACATCCAGCAGGTCCAGGGCCTGTTCAGGCTCCAGCGGCACGCCGGCGGCGCGGGCAAAATCGTTGGCGGTACCGAGGGGCATCAGCACCAGGCTGGCCTCGGTTTTGGCCCGGGCCATGGCCTCGGCCACATCCCGCAGGGTGCCATCTCCGCCGCCGGCAATCAGCCGCGTGTAGCCATCGGCCAGGGCCTGCTCGACAAAGCGCTGGGCATCACCGCCTTCCCACGTCACCCGCACGGCCAGTTCCCAACCCTGCTCGCGCTTGCCCTGCACCGCCGCCCGCACCTGCTCGTTGAGGGCTTGCTTGCCGTGCAGAATCAACAGTGCCTTGGGTGTGCTCATGGATGAATGCTCCTGGGTTTAAGGGTTCCTGAGGGATGTTGACCGTGGCCAATCGAAAAAAAGCCATCGGGTGTAGAAATTAACCGGGATTTGTAGCGTTTCTGACACTGATCAACGTGCACTTCGCAAAATCGACCTAGACTTATACCCATCCCCCATCCGACAAGGCCGTCGCCCCATGATCACCATGTCCGCCTTCCACTCCATGCTCATCCCCATCCTGACCGGCATGATCCTCCTGGCCATCGGCTTCAACTTTCGCGACAAAGCCATTGGCGTGTTCGGCATGTGGATCGGCATGCTGCTGATCCTCGGCACCGTGGTGTACAAGATCCTCGCCAAACTCGCTGAATGACAATCTCACTCGCATTGCACATGACGGCCTCGTACACTCGGTCAATTCGTCGTTTTTAAGGTTGACCGCCTCGTGCTTGCCCGTCTGTTTGCCCTGCCTTGCTGCCTGTTTATCTGCCTGCTGACCCTGCTGCCCATGGCGCCTGCCCACGCCGTGAGCCTGCCGGGGCTGTTGGGCAGCACCAACAAAACCCAGCCGCAAGCCGACGTCCCGCTGGGCCAGTCCCTGGACGAGGTGATCAAGACCCTGGAAAACGACCAGCAGCGCACCAAGCTGCTGACTGACCTGAAAAAGCTCCGGGAAACCACACAAAAGGCCCAGCCCGCCGCCGAACTCGGCGTGCTCGGCTTGATCGGTGGCACCCTGTCCAGCCTGGAACAACAGTTCTCCGGTGCCGACAGCCCGATCAATCGCTGGTCCAGCGAGTTCGACCTGGCCAAGGACGAACTTACCGCACTGATGCTGCCGGCCAGCGAATGGCTGCCGATCATCTTTGCGTTTGCCATGATCCTGATGCTCTGGAGCCTGCTGGCTGCCGTGCTGATCTGGCTCAGCCACCGGGTGCGCGAGCGCTTCGGCCTGACCGAAGAACTGCCCCAACACCCCAAGACCTGGGACCTGCTGCGCTTTGCCCTGCGCAAGCTCGGCCCGTGGCTGATCGCGCTGGTGATCACCGTCTACATGAGCTACGCACTGCCCTCGTCCCTCGGCAAGTCCCTGGCGATGGTGCTGGCCTACGCGCTGGTGGTGGGCACCTGTTTCTCGGCGATCTGCGTGGTCGCGTTTTCCGTGCTGGACGGTCCGCACCGCCACCGCGCCCTGTACATCCTGCGGCACCAGGCCTTCCGCCCGCTATGGCTGATCGGCAGCTTTGCCGCCTTTGGCGAAGCCGTCAGCGACCCGCGCCTGGCCGAAAGCCTGGGCCAGCATTTGTCCCATGTCGCCGCGACCATCGCCAATGTCATGGCAGCGCTGTCCACCGGCGTGTTCATCCTGCGTTTCCGCCGGCCCATCGCGCACCTGATCCGCAACCAGCCGCTGTCCCGCCGCCTGACCCGCCGCGCCCTGAGCGACACCATCGAGATCGTCGGCAGCTTCTGGTATCTGCCGGCATTGCTGCTGGTGGGCATCTCGCTGTTCGCCACCTTCGTCTCCGCCGGCGACACCAGCACCGCCTTGCGCCAGTCGTTGTTGTGCACGGTGTTGCTGGTGCTGTGCATGGTGATCAACGGGCTGGTGCGCCGCCATTCCCTCAAGCCACAACGTGGGCACAAGCGCCATGCGCTGTACTCCGATCGCCTGAAAAGCTTCGTCTACACCCTCGCTCACCTGGTGGTGTGGCTGGTGTTTATCGAACTGGGCCTGCGGGTCTGGGGCCTGTCGCTGATCCGCTTTACCGAAGGCGACGGCCATGAAATCAGCGTCAAGCTGTTCGGCCTCGCGGGCACCTTGCTGTTCGCGTGGCTGATCTGGATCCTCAGCGACACGGCCATCCACCACGCCCTCACCCGCTCGCGCAAAGGCCTGGCCAATGCGCGGGCACAGACGATGATGCCGTTGATTCGCAACGTGCTGTTCGTGACCATCTTCATCATCGCCGCCATCGTCGCCCTGGCGAACATGGGCATGAACGTCACACCACTGCTGGCGGGTGCCGGTGTGATCGGTTTGGCCATCGGTTTTGGCGCGCAGTCGCTGGTGGCGGATTTGATCACCGGCCTGTTCATCATTATCGAAGACTCCCTGGCGATTGATGACTACGTGGACGTCGGCGGCCACCTGGGCACCGTGGAAGGCTTGACCATCCGTACGGTGCGCCTGCGGGACATCGACGGCATCGTGCACACGATTCCGTTCAGTGAAATCAAAAGCATCAAGAACTACTCCCGGGAGTTCGGCTACGCGATCTTCCGGGTGGCGATTCCGTACAACATGGAAATCGACGACGCCATCAAGCTGATGCGCGACGTCGGGCAGAAGATGCGCAACGACCCGCTGCAGCGGCGCAACATCTGGTCGCCGCTGGAGATTCAGGGTGTAGAAAGTTTCGAGTCCGGCAGTGCGATTCTTCGCGCCCGCTTCAAGACCGCGCCGATCAAGCAGTGGGAGGTTTCGCGGGCATTCAACCTGTCGCTCAAGCGTCACCTGGATGAGGCCGGGCTGGACCTGGCCACCCCACGCTTGAGCGTGCAAGTGGTGACGGCGGCGGGAGGCGTGCAGGAGAAAGAATAAACGCTGCCCGGACGACGTCAGGATCAACAACAATAATCATGGAGAGTCCTTATGCGTTTGACCGGTCTTACACACCAATGGGTATTCGGCCTGCTGTGCGGTGTCGCCAGCAGCGCGGTCATCGCCGCCAGCAGCGGCCAGGACAGTGCCCGTGAAACCATCGCCGCCCAGGCGAAAGTGCTGGAACCGGCCTTGCTGGAAACCCGGCGCGACATCCACGCCCATCCTGAACTGGGCAACACCGAACATCGCACCGCGGAGCTGGTGGCCACGCAACTGCGGGAAATGGGGCTGGAGGTCAAGACAGGCGTTGCCCGCACGGGCGTAGTCGCCGTCCTCAAAGGCGCCCTGCCAGGCCCGACCGTTGCCTTGCGCGCCGACATGGATGCGCTGCCGGTCAAGGAGGTTTCCGGCCTGCCTTTCGCCTCGAAGGCCAAGGGTGTGTACCTCGATAAAGAAGTCGACGTGATGCACGCCTGCGGCCACGACGCCCACACTGCCATCCTGCTGAGCACGGCGAAAATCCTCACTGGCATGCGTGATCGCCTGCCGGGCACCGTGGTGTTTTATTTCCAGCCGGCTGAAGAAGGCCCGAGCGACTTTATCCCCGACGGCAAGAACACCTGGGGCGCGAAAATGATGGTGCAGGAAGGCGTGATGAAATCGCCCAAGCCGGATGCGGTGTTTGGCCTTCACGTGTGGGCCGGGGTGCCTGCGGGGCAGATCGCCTATCGGCCGGGGCCGACCCTGGCCAGCTCGGATGACCTGCGGATCAAGATCCTCGGCAAACAGACCCATGCCGGGCGGCCGTGGGATGGGATCGACCCGATTACCGTGGGCGCGCAGACGATTGTGGGGCTGCAGACGGTGGTCAGCCGGCGAACCGATATTTCTTCGTTCCCGGCGGTGGTCAGTATCGGCACCATCAACGGTGGCACGCGGTACAACATCATTCCCGAGTCGGTGGATATGAGTGGGACCATTCGGTCCTACGACTATGGCATTCGCCAGAAGCTGCATGCGGATGTGCGCCAGACCGTCGAGAAAATCGCCGAGAGTGGTGGGGCCAAGGCTGAGGTTACGATCATTGAGAAGTACGATCCGACCATCAACAACCCGGCGCTGACCGAGAAGATGCTGCCGAGTTTGCGTTGGGCGGCGAATGGCGACGTAGTGAATGCCCCGTTGGTGGGAGGGGCTGAGGACTTTTCGTTTTACGCCAAGGAAGCGCCGGGGTTGTTTGTGTTTCTGGGGGTGACGCCTAGGGATCAGGACATGAGCAAGGCGGCGCCGAATCATAATCCGGGGTTCTTTGTGGATGAGTCGGCGTTGGTGGTTGGGGTTCGGACGTTGGCTTCGTTGGCGACTGATTATTTGTATGCCAATGCGGGGGATTGAGGGCATATCCGTTATCTAGGTTATGGCCACTATTGGTTCCGCTCTTACAGCGGCTCACTTTTGAACAGCGCAAAAGTAAGCAAAACGCTCTTGCCCCACCACTCGGCACCTCGCTAATGCTCGGTGTGCCCTCTCTCCGGTACTACTCCGCGGGCCGCCGCGACGGGGCGTCCCTGCCCCGTCGCGGCTAAACCGGCGTCCTGCCGGTTTACCCGCTCCGTACTACCTGCGTTCGGCCAGCGTGGTTTAACGGGGCGCCTAAGATCAAGATCAAAAGCAGATCAAGAACACAGCGGCCTACAGGCCGGCTTGAGTGGTGTGAAGCAAAGGCAACATCAAGATCAAAATCTACAGCGGGCACGGTCAAATGTGGGAGCTGGCTTGCCTGCGATGGCATCAACTGGGTGTACCTGAAAAACCGAGGTGTCTGCATCGCAGGCAAGCCAGCTCCCACACAAAAGCAGAGCTGCATCAGTTTCAGATTTGGTTTTCGCTTTGGCTTTTGCTCTGGCTTCTACCACTCAAGCCGGCCTGTAGGCCGCTGTGCTGTAGATTTTGATCTGGCTCTGACTGCCCCAATAAGCCCGAGGCCGAACGCAGGGATTGAGGAGCGGGTAAACCGGCAGGACGCCGGTTTAGCCGCGACGGGGCAGGGACGCCCCGTCGCGGCGGCCCGCGGAGCAATGCCGGAGTGAGGGAACACCGAGCTTTAGCGAGGTGCCGACAGGCGGGGCAGAGCCTTTTGCTTACTTTGGGGCTTTTCCAAAGTGAGTCGCTGTAAGAGCGAAACCATAAGCCGCCGTTACCTGAATAACGGATATGTACCCTCAACCCCTAAACCCCCACACCACCCTCAATCCAACATTTTGGTTATTAATAAATAGCTTCTTATTCCTTAACGAATATATACCTCGTGCCTATACTGACCCACAACGTTAAACGCTGCAGGAGGGCACACCCATGCACAGCGAGTCGATTCGTTATCTGATCGTGCCGGGCTGGCAAGGATCGCCAGAAGATCATTGGCAAAGTCATTGGCAGAACAGCCTGCCCAACAGCGCACGCGTGGAGCAGGCCGACTGGCTCACCCCGCGTCGCGAAGACTGGGTGGCAGCACTGGCCGAAGCCATTGCCGCCGACAGCACCCCGGTGATTCTGATTGCCCACAGCCTGGGCTGCATCACCGTTGCCCATTGGGCGGCCACCGCACCGGTGCAGTTTCTGCGTCAGGTACGCGGCGCCCTGCTGGTGGCCCCGGCCGATGTCGAACGTCCCGCCTGCGCACCCGCCCTGCGTAACTTTGCGCCAATCCCCAGTGACCTGTTGCCGTTTCCCAGCCAGGTCGTCAGCTCCGACAACGACAGCGCCGTCAGCGCCACCCGCGCCCTTGAACTGGCGCGTAACTGGGGCGCCGAAGCGGGGATTCTCGCGGGCGCCGGGCACATCAATGTGAAGTCCGGCCATCAACGCTGGGAACAGGGCTTCGCCTACCTCTATCGCCTGCAAAATCGCCTGGAACATCACTCCCGGCGCCGTGCATAAAATTTTTTAAACGCCCCTTCCCCTTCGTGGATGGGGCGGGAGTCTGCCATGAGCCTGCATGAAACCTTCGGTCAGCCACTGCTGACCTTCCCCGACGCCGAAAAAAGCCCCCTGAGCATCCGGGCCAAGGCGCTGGTGTTTGTCGACCCGCGTTCGCGTCAATTGCGTGAAGACCTCGAAAACCTCGCCCCCCGTGCCTTGCCGGTGCTGATCCGCGGTGAAACCGGCAGCGGCAAGGAATTACTCGCGCGCCACATCCACCGTGGCAGCGACCGCACCGGTTTGTTTGTCTCGGTCAATTGCGGCGCCATCAGCCCGACGTACGCCGACGCCGAATTGTTCGGCTATGCCGCCGGCAGCCACAGCGGCGCGGCCAGCAGCCGGGCCGGTTGGTTTGGCTCGGCCAACGGCGGCACCTTGTACCTGGATGAAATCGGCGACTTGCCGTTGCCGATCCAGGTCAAGTTGCTGGCGGCGCTGGAAAACCACGAAGTCACCCGCGTCGGTGCCCATCAGCCAAGCCCGGTGGATGTGCGCCTGGTGGCGGCCACCAGCATCGACCTCGCCCAGGCCGTGGCGGCCGGCAAGTTCCACGAGCGCTTGTTCCATTACCTCAGCGAAGGCCAGTTGGAGTTGCCGGCACTGCGCGAGCGGGTGGGCGACATCCTGTCACTGGCAGAGTATTTCCTCGGCATCTACAGCCAGCGTCTCGACCTGCCGGTGCCGCTGATCAGCGACGAAGCCCAGCGCGTGCTGGAGCATCACAGCTGGCCCGGCAACACCCGGGAGTTGGAGAACGTGATTCACTTTGCCCTGCTGGTCAGCAGTGGCGACGAGATTCTGCCTGAGCATTTGAACCTGCCCGTGGCGGGTTCGCCTGTGGAGCAGGTGCGGCGAATTCTTGGCCACGCCAGCGCCGCCGAGGTTGAAGCCCTGAAAAGCTATCTGAAAGAACACGCTGTTTTGTAGGAGCCCGGCTTGCCGGCGATGGCGTCCTCAGGAGTATCGCAAGGCTCAAGACCGCCATCGCCGGCAAGCCGGGCTCCTACATGAACAAAATGGAATATCAAAGTGAATAAAAAGTATTGTTCTGGAATAAAAAACCTCGGTATTGTCCGCTCCACGCCGCGATAGCACTTCGCTGGCATCCACTAAAAAAGCGGCCGTCACAGACGACCCGGATTTTCGATAAGGACACTGCATGAAAAAGGTTCTGTTGTTTACCGCACTGGCGGCTGCCCTGACTGCAAGCTTCGCCCAGGCCAACGAGAAACTGGTGGTTGCCGCTACCCCGATCCCCCACGCCGAGATCCTTGAGCTGGTCAAACCGACCCTGGCCAAAGAAGGCGTGGACCTGGAAATCAAAGTCTTCACCGACTACGTACAGCCGAACGTACAGGTGGCCGAGAAGCGTCTGGACGCCAACTACTTCCAGACCCTGCCGTACCTGGAAAACTTCAACAAGGGTAAAGGCACCAACCTGGTCACCGTGATCGGTGTGCACGTCGAACCTTTCGGCGGTTACTCGAAAAAGATCAAAAACATCTCTGAGCTCAAAGATGGCGCCACCGTGGCCATCCCGAACGAAGGCAGCAACTCCGGCCGTGCCCTGCTGCTGCTGCAAAAGGCTGGCGTGATCACCCTGAAAGACCCGACCAACGCCCTGGCCACGCCGAAAGACATCGCCAGCAACCCGAAAAACCTGAAATTCAAAGAGCTGGAATCGGCCTTGCTGCCACGCGTTCTGGACCAGGTTGACCTGGACCTGATCAACACCAACTACGCCCTGGAAGCCGGCCTGAACCCGGCCAAGGACGCGCTGATCATCGAAGACGCCAAGTCGCCGTACGTGAACTTCCTGGTTGCCCGCCCGGACAACAAGGACAGCGATGCGATCCAGAAGCTGGCCAAAGCCCTGACCAGCCCTGAAGTGAAAGCCTTCATCGAGAAGAAATACAACGGCGCTGTTGTGCCGGCGTTCTGATCGAGCCCCAAAACCTCCTTCAAGGTTTAAACGCCGACGGCTTTTATAGCGTCGGCGTTTTTTATGGTTGGAATGCGGTCAAAACTGTGGGAGCTGGCTTGCTGTGGTGAGGGGCTTGTCCCCCGTCGGGTTCACCGCAGATTGATGGGGCTGCTTCGCAGCCCAGCGCGGGGCAAGCCCGCTCACCACAGCAAGCCCCCTCACCACAGCAAGCCAGCTCCCACATTTGGTACTGCGTCAGGTCAGACATTCCGGCTGTTAATGGCCCTGCGCAACGCCACCAGCCACTTCACCAGTTCCTGCGGGTCAATCGGTTTTGCCTCGGTCATCGCTCATTCCCTCGCCTGTTGATGGGCCGTCAGTCTGGCCAGGCGCTGCCTATCCCTGAAGTGCAGCGCCGATAAAAAGACCCTTCCTACTTCCACGGGAACAGTAGCTGTCATCCGCCTGCACCGCGAATCCGCAGGTTATCTATTTGGGTGATATCAATATGCTATTTCGGTATTTAAATTTTACTTTTTATACCTTTAAAGTCGGCGCTACTCAGCGTTACCCACGCTGAACCGGACCGCACCAACGCCGCATTACCCCTGCGGCGTCAGGGATTTCAGATGACCTTCGATTACGCATTTATCCTCAGCACGCTGCCGGCGTTTCTCAAGGCCGTGGGCGTGACCTTGCAAGTCGGCGTGATCGCCATTGGCACCTCCATGCTGGTGGCCTTGATCAACGCCGCGCTGCTGGTATTTCGCACCCCTTACGTGTGGCGCTTGGTGGCGCTGTACGTCGAGCTGGCGCGCAACACACCGCTGCTGATCCAACTGTTTTTCGTCTACTTCGCGTTGCCGGCCCTGGGGCTGAATATCTCCGGGTTCTGGGCGGCGATCATCACCATGACTTTTCTGGGCGGCGCTTACCTGACCGAAGTGCTGCGCGCGGGTGTGGAGGCGGTACCGCTGGCACAGATCGAGTCGGGTAAGTCCATCGGCCTGTCCCACTGGCAACTGCTGCGCCATGTGATCCTTCCCCAGGCCGGGATCCTCAGCCTGCCGGCGCTGTTTGCGAACTTCATTTTCTTGCTCAAGGAAACCACCATCGTTTCGGCCGTGGCGGTGCCGGAGATTCTCTACACCACCAAAAGCTATATCGCCCTCTACTACAAAACCTACGAAATGCTCGCGGTGCTCACACTGATCTGCGTGCTGTTATTCCTGCCGCTGTCGCTGCTGCTCAGCCGCCTTGAAAGGAGGCTCCAGCATGGCCAGTTCGGGTCTTGAACTACTCTGGGTGTCGTTGCCTCAACTGGGCAAGGGCGCTGCGCAAACCCTGTCGATCTCATTCTTGAGCATCGCCTTCAGTACGGTCGGCGGCGTGTTGTATGGCGTGCTGCGCACCCTGAATTCGAAAGCGATCAACCTGGTGCTGCGGGTTTACCTGGAGCTGTTTCGCGCGATCCCGGTGCTGGTGTGGCTGTATTTGCTGTTCTTCGGCTTGCCGATTTTCTTTGGCCTGAGCATCCCGAGCTTCTGGTGCGCGGTGCTGGTCTTGTCGCTGTGGGGCGCCAGTGAAGTCGGCGAAGTGGTGCGCGGTGCCTTGCATTCGTTGCCCCGCGGCCAGCGCGAAGCCGGTCTGTCGATTGGCCTGTCAGACCCGCAGCTGTACGGCTACGTGTTGCTGCCCCAGGCCCTGAAACGCATGACCCCGCCGACCATCAACGTCTATACCCGCATCATCAAGACCAGCTCCCTCGCGGTGCTGATCGGCGTGGTGGACGTGATCAAGGTCGGCCAGCAAATCATCGAGCGCACCTACGAGTCGGTGTTGATCTACGGCGCGCTGTTCCTGTTTTTCTTCTTTATCTGCTACCCGTTGTCGGCCGCCTCCAAGGTGCTGGAACGGCGCTGGGCCCAAGCATGAGCGCATTGATCGAGTTCCAGGGTTTCAACAAATACTTCGGCGAGCAGCAGGTGCTCAAGGGCATCGACCTGAGCGTCGAAAGCGGCGAAGTGGTGGTGATCCTCGGCCCCAGCGGTTGCGGCAAAAGCACGCTGCTGCGGTGTCTCAACGGCCTGGAAGTGGCCCACAGCGGCAGCCTGCGGTTTGCCGGCAAGGAGCTGCTGGACAAGGCCACCGACTGGCGTCAGGTGCGCCAGGACGTGGGCATGGTGTTCCAGAGTTACCACCTGTTCCCGCATATGAGCGTGCTCGACAACATCTTGCTCGGCCCGCTGAAAGTGCAAAAACGCGACCCCCGCGAAGCCCGCGCCCAGGCTGAAAAACTGCTGGAACGGGTGGGCCTGGCGGATAAACGCGACGCCTACCCGCGCCAGCTCTCGGGCGGCCAGCAACAACGCATCGCCATCGTGCGTTCGTTGTGCATGAACCCGCAGGTGATGCTGTTTGATGAAGTCACCGCCGCCCTCGACCCGGAAATGGTCAAGGAAGTGCTGGAAGTGATCCAGGGCCTGGCCCGGGATGGCATGACCCTGCTGATCGTCACCCATGAAATGGCCTTCGCCCGCGCGGTCGCCGACCGCGTGGTGTTTATGGAGGCCGGCCGCATCCTCGAACAAAACACCCCCGAGGCATTCTTTACGAACCCGCAAACCGCACGCGCGCAGCAGTTCCTGGAGAAGTTCTCCTTCGTTTCAACACTGCCCAAAAGAACCAAGGAACTGGAGCTGTTATGAAAACTGCCAAGTTGTTATTCCCCCTGTTCGGCCTCGCTCTGCTGGCCGGCTGCAATAAATCCGAAGAGCCCGCCAAGACGGCTGCTGCGGCCACCCCGGCACCGGCGGCGGCGAGCTACATCGACAAGATCAAGGCGCGGGACAAGCTGATCGTCGGCGTATTCACCGACAAACCACCGTTTGGTTTTGTGGATGAGTCCGGCCGCTACGTCGGCTTCGATACCGACATTGGCCGCCGCTTCGCCAAGGACCTGCTGGGCGACGAGAACAAGGTCGAATTCGTCGCCGTGGAACCGGCGAGCCGCATTCCGTTCCTGCAAAGCGACAAGGTTGACCTGATCCTTGCCAACATGACCGTGACCCCTGAGCGCAAGGAAGCGGTGGACTTCACCAACCCAAACCTGAAAGTGGCGGTGCAGGCGCTGGTGGCCAACGGCAGCCCGGTGAAAAGCCTGGACGACCTGGCGACCCGCACCACGATCGTCACCACCGGCACTACCGCTGATATCTGGCTGACCAAGAACCACCCGGACTGGAAACTGCTGAAGTTCGAGAAAAACTCCGAGTCGCTGCAAGCGTTGTCGGCAGGCCGTGGTGATGCGTACGCGCAGGACAACCTGGTGCTGTTCAGCTGGGCCAAGCAGAACCCGGGCTACCGTGTGCTGGAGCAGAAGCTGGGCGATGAAGCGCCGATTGCGCCGGCGGTGAAGAAGGGCAACATCGAACTGCGCGATTGGGTGAATGCCGAACTGGCCAAGCTGGGCGAGGAGAAATATTTGCTCAAGCTGTATGACCAGTATGTTCGCAAGGAACTGAGCGATGACACCAAGCCGGAAAGCGTGATTGTTGAAGGCGGGAAGTGGCAGGGCTGATCAGGTAGACCGCGATCGCCGGCAAGCCGGCTCCTACAGAGGAATACGATCAACTGTAGGAGCCGGCTTGCCGGCGATTGGCTCTGTCAGGCACCGCCTAGCTGGGCCAATGCCACGCCGGCTCATCCAG
This sequence comes from Pseudomonas sp. 1912-s, assembly GCF_029269205.1. Taxonomy (NCBI): domain Bacteria; kingdom Pseudomonadati; phylum Pseudomonadota; class Gammaproteobacteria; order Pseudomonadales; family Pseudomonadaceae; genus Pseudomonas; species Pseudomonas sp. 1912-s. The sequence continues at coordinate 30,194 of NZ_JARIXR010000010.1, forward strand.
CACCCGCTGCCCCACCACCTGCGTCTGCCCCATCACCTTCTCCAGCACAATCGAATTACAGCCTTCATCCTGCTGCAACGCCGCAATCAAGCGGCTGGCATGGGACACCACCCACACCTGACACTGCTGCGAAACCTGGATGATCAACCGCGCCAGCGCCGGCAACAGGTCCGGGTGCAAACTGGTTTCCGGCTCGTTCAGCACCATCATCGTCGGTGGCCTCGGTGTCAGCAGCGCCGCCACCAGCAACAAATAACGCAAGGTCCCGTCCGACAACTCCGCCGCCGACAAGGGCCGCAGCAACCCTTCCTGATAAAACTCGATGGCAAAACGACCGCCCTGCAACGGCTCGATATTCAACCGCGCCCCGGGAAACGCATCGCTGATCGCCCGCTGCAAAGCCTCGGGGTCGCCGATCTCGCGGATGGTCTGCAACGCCGCCGCCAAGTCCCGACCGTCGTGATGCAGCACCGGCGTACGCGTGCCCAGTTGTGGCTGGCGCACCGGGGCGTCGATGTCGCTGCGAAAGTGGTCATAAAAGCGCCACCCGCGAATGCTTTCGCGTAACAGCAGCACCTCCGGCGAACCCCGCAGGCTGCCGACCTGATCGAACAGGCTGTGGTAATTCGGCGTGTGCTGGGCCAGTACATCCCAGGCGCGGCCATCCCGGGCGCGCACCATCGGGCCGGAACGCTGCACCAGCAGGCTCGCCGGGCGGTACACGTGGCCGGCCCAGATGCATTCCTTCTTGATCTCAGGGTCCAGGGAGAAATACGACTGGCTTGGCTCAGGCAAGCCCAGGGAGATCGCGTAGCTGAAGTCCTCGGCGGCAAACCCCAGGCGCAGGCGCTTGGCGCCCTGGCGCACGTTCGGCTCTACCGCGACTTCGCCGTTGAGCATGCGCCGGCTGATGTTTTCCGGGCCGGCCCAGAAGGTCGAGTCCAGCCCGCCCTCGCGGGCCAGTGCGTTGATCACCCCGCYCTGGGCTGTCTCCGCCAGCAGCCGCAGGGCGCGGTACAGGTTGGACTTGCCGCTGCCATTGGGGCCGGTGATCAGGTTCAACCGATCCAGCGGCACCACCAATTTGTTGATCGAGCGGTAATTGGCCACCGCTAGGGTCTTGAGCATGAGAAAAATTATCGGCGTGGGAACCCCCGGAGTATGGGATTCTCCATGCAGATAAGGAACCCTGTTCTAAGCTCACAGTCGCATAGACACTGGCACGGCGGCATCACGCAAAAGGAGCCTGCATGGGCGGTCCCACCTCGACATTTATCTTCGGCCTTGGCCTGCTGGCGCTGTTGAGCGGTTGCGGCCAGGAAAAAGCCGAACCCAAGGAACATTCCCGGGTGTTTGTGCAGACCGTGAAGTCCACCGACTTTGCCGCCGCCGTCACCTTGACCGGCGATATCCAGGCGCGAGTGCAGACCGATCTGTCGTTCCGCGTCGGCGGCAAGATCATCCAGCGCATGGTGGATGTCGGTGACCGGGTCAGCGCCAAACAAGTGCTGGCCAAGCTCGACCCGAAAGACTTGCAGACCAACGTCGACTCCGCCCAGGCCCAGGTGGTCGCCGAGCAGGCGCGGGTCAAACAGACTGCCGCCGCGTTTGTGCGCCAGGAAAAACTCCTGCCCAAGGGCTACACCAGTCGCAGCGAATACGACTCCGCCCAGGCCGCGCTACGCAGCAGCCAGAGCGCACTGACCGCCGCCCAGGCGCAGTTGGCCAACGCCCGCGAGCAGTTGGGCTACACCTCGCTGATCGCCGACGCGCCGGGCATCATCACCGCGCGCCAGGCCGAGGTGGGCCAGGTGGTGCAAGCCACCGTGCCGATTTTCAGCCTGGCCCGGGACGGCGAGCGCGACGCGGTGTTCAACGTCTATGAATCGTTGCTGGTGGAGCCGCCACCGGACAAACCGATTACCGTCAGCCTGCTGGAAAACCCGCAGATTACTGCCGTGGGCAAGGTCCGCGAAGTCACCCCGGCGGTGGCTGCGAATACCGGCACCGTGCAAGTCAAAATCGCCCTCGACGCGCTGCCCAAGGGCATGCAGTTGGGCTCGGTGGTCAGCGCCACCGCCAACGGGCCGGCCAAGGCCAGCATCGAGTTGCCATGGGCCGCCCTGACCAAAGACATCAGCGCGCCGGCGGTCTGGCTGATTGACGACGACGGCAAGGCGCAGTTGCACAAGGTCACGGTCGCGCGCTACCTCACCGGCAAGGTGATCATCAGCGACGGCCTCAAGGGCGGCGAAAAAGTCGTGGTGGCCGGCGGGCAATTGCTGCATCCCGGCATGATCGTGGAAATCGCCCAGCCGCCGGATCAGGCCCAGGCCCAGGGAGTGCAGCCATGAAGCGGCTGACGGTATTACTCGCCGCCAGCCTGCTGTTGGTGGCGTGCTCCAAGGAAGAACCGGCGCCGGAACCGGTGCGCCCGGTGTTGTCGATTGAAGTGAAATCCGAAGACCAGGAAAACCTCGGCCGCTTTGCCGGTACGATCCAGGCCCGCTACGAGAGCAATCTCGGTTTCCGTGTGCCCGGCCGCATCGCCCGGCGCGCGGTCGACGTAGGCGCTGAGGTGGAGCAGGGCGCGTTGCTGGCCGTGCTCGACCCCACCGATCAGCAGAACCAGCTTCGTGCTGCCCAGGGCGACCTGGCCCGCGTCCAGGCGCAGTGGATCAACGCCCAGGCCAACGCACGTCGCCAGCAGGAATTGTTCAATCGTGGCGTCGGCGCCCAGGCCCAACTGGACATCGCCCAGACTGACCTGAAAACCACCCAGGCTTCCCTTGACCAGGCCAGGGCCTCGGTCAACCAGGCCAAGGACCAGCTCAACTACGCCGAACTGCGCACCGACCACGCGGGCATCGTCACCGCCTGGAATGCCGAGGCCGGCCAGGTGGTCAGCGCCGGGCAGCAAGTGGTGACCCTGGCGCGCCCGGACATCAAGGAAGCGGTGATCGACCTGCCCGCCGGCCTTGCCGAGCGGCTGCCGCCGGACGTGGTGTTCCTGGTGGCCGGGCAGATGGACCCGAGCGTCAGCACCACCGCCACCGTACGCGAGATCGAACCCCAGGCCCAAAGCGCCACTCGCACCCGTCGTGCGCGCCTGACCCTGGCCGAAACGCCGCCCGCATTTCGCCTTGGCACCGCCATCAGCGTAACCCTCAGCTCCGCCATCGCCCCGCGCATCGAACTGCCCCTCAGCGCCGTGCAGGAGGCTGACGGCAAGACCCGCATCTGGGTGATCGACACCCAAAGTCAGACCGTGCAGCCCCGTGACGTCACCATCGTCAGCCGTGACGCCGACAGCGCCTTGCTCAACGCCGGCGTCAAACCCGGCGAACGCGTGGTGAGTGCCGGCGTGAACAGCCTGAAGCCCGGGCAAAAAGTCAAAATCGACGAGGACAGCCCGCGATGAAAGGGAGCTTCAACTTATCCGACTGGGCCCTCAAGCATCAGTCCTTCGTGTGGTACCTGATGTTCGTCGCGCTGCTGATGGGCGTGTTCTCGTACATGAACCTGGGCCGTGAGGAAGACCCGTCGTTCACCATCAAGACCATGGTGATCCAGACCCGCTGGCCGGGCGCGACCCAGGAAGAAACCCTCAAGCAGGTCACTGATCGCATCGAGAAAAAACTCGAAGAGCTGGACTCCCTCGACTACGTGAAAAGCTACACCCGGCCCGGGGAATCCACGGTGTTTGTGTTCCTGCGGGACACCACTAGCGCCAAGGACATCCCGGAGATCTGGTACCAGGTCCGCAAGAAGATCGACGACATTCGCGGCAGTTTCCCCCAGGGCTTGCAGGGGCCGGCGTTCAACGACGAGTTCGGTGATGTATTCGGCTCGGTGTACGCGTTTACCGCCGATGGCCTGTCGATGCGCCAACTGCGCGATTACGTGGAGCAGGTGCGCGCCGAAATTCGCTCGGTGCCGGGGCTGGGCAAGGTCGAGATGATCGGCCAGCAGGACGAAGTGATTTACCTGAATTTCTCCACCCGCAAACTCGCGGCCCTGGGGATTGACCAGCGCCAGGTGGTGCAGAGCCTGCAATCGCAGAACGCGGTGACCCCGGCCGGGGTGATCGAGGCCGGGCCCGAGCGGATTTCGGTGCGCACCTCCGGGCAGTTCGCTTCGGAGAAGGACCTGGCCAACGTCAACCTGCGGCTCAATGACCGGTTCTATCGCCTGGCCGACGTGGCGGAAATCACCCGTGGCTACGTCGACCCGTCGACGCCGATGTTCCGCTTCAACGGCAAGCCCGCCATCGGTTTGGCCATCGCCATGCAGAAGGGCGGCAACATCCAGGACTTCGGCAAGGCCCTGCACCAGCGTATGGATGACCTGACGGCCGACCTGCCGGTGGGGGTGGGCGTGCACAAGGTTTCCGACCAGGCAGAAGTGGTGGAAGAGGCCGTCGGCGGCTTCACCAGCGCGCTGTTTGAAGCGGTGATCATCGTGCTGGTGGTGAGCTTTATCAGCCTCGGCGTGCGTGCCGGGTTGGTGGTGGCCTGTTCGATTCCGCTGGTGCTGGCACTGGTGTTTGTGTTCATGGAATACAGCGGCATCACCATGCAGCGGGTGTCGCTGGGCGCCTTGATCATCGCCCTCGGCCTGTTGGTGGACGATGCGATGATCACCGTGGAGATGATGATCACGCGCCTGGAAAAAGGTGAGACCAAGGAGCAGGCGGCAACCTTCGCCTACACCTCCACCGCGTTCCCGATGTTGACCGGCACCCTGGTGACCGTCGCCGGGTTTGTGCCGATCGGCCTCAACGCCAGTTCGGCGGGCGAGTACACCTTCACTTTGTTCGCGGTGATTGCCGTGGCGATGCTGGTGTCGTGGGTGGTCGCGGTGTTGTTCGCGCCGGTGCTGGGCGTGCATATCCTCAGTAGCAAGGTAAAACCCCATAACGCCGAGCCGGGCCGGGTGGGCCGGGCGTTCAATGGCGGCATGCTGTGGGCCATGCGCAATCGCTGGTGGGCCATCGGCATCACCGTGCTGTTGTTTGTGGCGTCGGTGTTTTCCATGCAGTTCGTGCAGAACCAGTTTTTCCCGTCCTCGGACCGTCCGGAAATTCTCGTCGACCTCAACCTGCCGCAAAACGCTTCGATCAATGAAACCCGCAAGGCCGTCGACCGCCTTGAAGCCATCATCAAGGACGACCCGGACATCGCCCGCTGGAGCACCTACATCGGCCAGGGCGCGATCCGTTTCTACCTGCCCCTGGACCAGCAACTGGAGAACCCGTACTACGCGCAGTTGGTGATTGTGAGCAAGGGCCTGGAAGAACGCGGCGCGCTGATTGCCCGCCTGCAAAAACGCCTGCGGGAAGATTTTGTCGGCGTGGGCAGCTTTGTGCAGCCGCTGGAAATGGGCCCGCCGGTGGGGCGTCCGATTCAGTACCGGGTGTCTGGCAAGGACATCGACCAGGTGCGCAAACATGCGATCGAACTGGCGACCATGCTCGATAAAAATACCCACATGGGCGAGATCATCTACGACTGGAACGAGCCGGGCAAAGTCCTGCGGGTGGACATCGCCCAGGACAAGGCGCGGCAACTGGGGCTGTCGTCGGAAGACGTGGCGCAGTTGATGAACAGCGTGGTCAGCGGTGCGTCGGTGACCCAGGTGCACGACGATATCTACCTGATCAACGTGGTCGGCCGCGCCGAAGACGCCGAGCGCGGTACACCGGAGACCTTGCAGAACCTGCAGATCGTCACGCCCAACGGCACCTCGATTCCGCTGCTGGCGTTCGCCACCGTGCGCTATGAACTTGAGCAGCCGCTGGTGTGGCGTCGCGACCGCAAGCCGACCATTACGATCAAGGCGGCGGTGCGCGACGACATGCAGCCGACCGACCTGGTGAAACAGCTCAAGCCGGAAATCGACACGTTCAGCGCTGCGTTGCCGGTGGGTTACAAGGTCGCTACCGGTGGCACCGTGGAAGAAAGCGGCAAGGCCCAGGGCCCGATTGCCAAGGTGGTGCCGCTGATGCTGTTCTTGATGGCGACCTTCCTGATGATCCAGCTGCACAGCGTGCAGAAGATGTTCCTGGTGGCCAGCGTTGCGCCGCTGGGGTTGATTGGCGTGGTGCTGGCGCTGATTCCCACGGGCACGCCCATGGGCTTTGTGGCGATCCTCGGGATCCTTGCGTTGATCGGTATCATCATCCGTAACTCGGTGATCCTGGTGACGCAGATCGACGCCTACGAACGCGACGGCTACACGCCGTGGGACGCGGTGGTGGAAGCCACCGAGCACCGGCGCCGGCCAATCCTGCTGACCGCAGCGGCGGCCAGCCTGGGCATGATCCCCATCGCCCGGGAAGTGTTCTGGGGGCCAATGGCTTACGCGATGATCGGCGGGATTATTATCGCCACCTTGCTCACGCTGCTGTTTTTGCCGGCGCTGTATGTGGCCTGGTACAAGATTCGCGAGCCGAAGAAAGAACAGGCTTGAGCATGATTTACTGGCTGCGCCACGGGCTGCTGCTGGGCAGCCTGATGTTATCGCCCCTTGCCGTCGCCACGACCGTGCTGGAAAACCACCTGTGGCGCGTCGAACTCGACCCGGCCACCTTGGCGGTTCGGGTCACACCGGTCGACCGCGACGCAGTGCAAGCCTCCAGCGGTGTCGACGCGCACACGGTCAGCCAACTGACGGAGAGTCCCAAACAGGCCAGTTGGCACTGGGACAACGGCGCCTACCGCTTGAGCGCCACCCTCGATCAACGTGATCTCGCGCTGACGATTACTGCCCGTGATGCCGGTGAGCTGCCGATCCTGCGGCAACCCGCCAGTGCCATGGGCAACGGCCTGATCTGGCCCCTGGCCGAAGGGCACTACGTGCCGGCGGGCAATGCCGTGTGGCAAAAATTCCTGCTGGAGCAGGGCGACGTCAACACCACCCAAGACCTCAGCCTGCCATTGTGGGGTGTGGACCACGGTGCGTTCACCCTCAACTGGCTGATGACCAATCCCTACAACAACCGCTTGCACTGGCAGGCCGACGGTAAGGGACTCGCGTTATCGGCCTCCCATGAGTTCACAACGCTGCATCCCGCGACGCCGATGACGCTGCTGCTGCACCTCGGCGAGAGCGACCTGCTGGCCGGCGCCAAGCGTTATCGCCAGTGGCTGGTGGAGCAGGGACGTTATGAGCCGTTGGCAGACAAACTGCGGCAAACCCCGGAAGCAGAAAAACTGCTGGGCGCCAGCCATATCTACCTGTGGGGCAATGACCTGCTGGGCCCGGGTGATGTGCGCGACTGGCCGCAACTGCTCAAGCTGCTGCGCAGCGGCAAAGGGCTGGCGGCTGAATTGAATGGTTTGCTCGATAAAGAATCGGCGCAGGTTCGACAGGTCAAGCAGCCGTATGAGCAGACCGTGCTCTTGCGGGGCTTGAACGCGGCCATCAACCAGAAAGCCCGGCAGAATTGGCAGCCCTCCACCGAGCCGGACATGACCCAACTCGCTGAGGGTTATGGCGCACTGCGCCGCGAATTGGCGGTGGCCTTTGCCGGGGCCTTGAGCGCTACGCCCGAGACCTGGGGCAACACCTTGTCGGTCACCCACGCGCTGAAAGGCGCGGGTCTCAAACGCCTGCTGGTGACCCAGGGCGAAGGCTGGGAAGGCGGGCTCTGGCACCCTGAAGCGGTCAAGACCGGGGTCGACGCCGGTTACCTGATGGCGCCCTACGACTCTTACGAAACCGCCTTGTCCGCCACCGAAAACCCTGACTGGACCACCGCGCACCTGGGCAGCAAGGCCTGGCGCGAATGCGCGATCGTATTGAAGGGCGGCGAGTTCAAGACCGGCTTCCAGAAGTCCGGCCACTACACCGACCCGCGTTGCGTGCGGCCATTGCTGGAGGCGCGGATCAAGGCGGTGCAAGCCAGGTCCGGGTTCAACGCCTGGTTCCTCGACGCCTACGCCACCAGCATGCTGTTCGACAGCTATCGCACCGGCGCGAGCATGACCCAGGCACAGAATGCCGAAGGCAATATCGACGCGTCCCGCTGGATCAGCACCGTGCTCAAGCTGCCGGCAGGGTCCGAGGACGGCAACGCGATTACCGCCCAAGGCATCCTGTTTGCCCACGGCATGCAAACGCCGGTGCTGGGCTGGGGAGACAAGGAGATGACCCAGGATAAGCAGTCGCCCTATTACGTGGGCGCCTGGTACCCGCCGGAACAGCCGGCGGTGTTCTTCAAGCCGGTGCCGTTGAAGGCGCCGTTTCGCACGGTCTACTTTGACCCGACGATGCGCCTGCCGCTGTACCAATCGGTGTTCCATGGCTCGGTGATCACCACGCACCATTGGCTGTTCGACAGCCTGAAACTGAGCAACGTGCGGGCCGAGAACGAGCTGACGCAACTGCTCTACAACGTGCCGCCGCTGTATCACCTGAGTGCGGCGACGATGAAGCAGCGCTTGCCGGTGATTCAGCGCCAGGACGAATTTTTCCGTCCGCTGCATGAACGGTTGGCGACTCAGGCCATGACGGATTTCCGCTGGTTGACGGCAGACAGGCAGGTGCAGCAGACCACGTTTGCGGATGGGACGCGGTTGGTGGCGAATTTTGCTGAGGGGCGTATTACGGCGTTTGTGCCGGGTGCGCAGGCGGTGGTGTATCAGGTGGATCAGGGGGGCTTGTGAATCCATCGCAGGCAAGCCAGCTCCCACATTTGACCGCGTTGCCAGCGCTTGCACCGATCAAATGTGGGAGCCGGGCTTGCCCGCGATGAGGCCAGTTCAGGCAATGCAGCTCTAAACTTTCTTCCACACACTCGCCAGCCACGGCTGCTGTTCCCGAGGCAACCCCGCTGGCCGGTAGTAATGCTCCAGCTCCACAAACCCCGCCGCCGTCAGCAGTTCCTGCCACGCCTGCAAGTCGTGGTACGAGCCATACCGCGGCCCGTTCCAACCTTCCTGGTTTTCACCCCGAGGGTTCGAACTGAACAACACGCCACCGACCTTCAACGCCCCATGCAACTGCCCGAGCACCCGCGGCAGTTCCTGCTTGGGAATATGAAACAGCACCGCATTGGCGAAGATCCCGTCAAAACGGCCGGCGGGCAAATCCAGCTTCAGAAAGTCCTGCTGCAGCACTTCACAGCCGCTGTCTTCCCGGGCCATTTGCGCAAAGCGCTCCGAGCCATCAAGCCCCACCGCGATATGGCCCATGCGGGTAAACGTCTGCAAATCCCGGCCCGGGCCGCAGCCGAAATCCAGCACGGTAAACGGCGCGTCGCCCTGGATATGCCGCAGCAACGCATCGATGTTCTGGCTCACGTCATGATCGCGGGTGCCTTCACGAAAATCCTCGGCCACCTTGTTGTAGTGGCCGAGGGTGGTGGAGGTGATCTGGTGGAGGTCGTCGGGGGCGAGTTTCATGGCGGGTCATACCGGGCGCTGAGATTGCCCGACTATACCTCACCTCTTGTTCAGAACCCTGGCCAACCGATCGCCGCCCAATTGAATCACCGCCACCAGGATCACCAGCAGCACGATCACGGTGAGCATGATCTGGGTATCAAAGCGCTGATACCCATAGCGATAGGCAATATCCCCCAGCCCACCGGCACCAATCGCCCCGGCCATGGCCGAGGAGTTGATCATGGTCACCAGGGTGATCGTGAACCCGCCGACAATCCCCGGCAGCGCCTCGGGCAACAGCACGTGCCAGACGATATGCCAGCGCCGGCAACCCATGGCTTGCGCCGCCTCGATCAGGCCGTGATCGACTTCCCGCAGGCTGACCTCGGCGATCCGCGCAAAGAACGGCGTGGCTGCAATGGTCAGCGGCACTACCGCCGCCCACACGCCATAGGTGGTGCCGACGATCAGCCGGGTGAACGGAATCAGCGCCACCATCAGAATCAGAAACGGAATCGAGCGGAACAGGTTAACGAACGCCCCCAGCACCCGATTCAACGCGGGCGCCTGATAGATGCCGCCCTTGTCGCTGGTCACCAGGAACACCGCCAGGGGAATTCCCACCAGCAACGCGATCAACGACGACACACCCACCATCAACAGGGTGTCGATGGCGCCCTGCAATAAACGATCAAACCACATAACCCAGCACCTCCACCTGTTGTGCCCAGCGCCCGGCGCGGGTGCGCAGGTCTTCGGCGGTCAGGGACGAGCCGCTCACCGCCAGCAGCAATTGCCCCAAGGCGTGGCCCTGGATGCGTTCCACACCGCCTTGCAGCAAGCGCACGCGCCCGCCGAGGGCGCTGAACAACGCAGCAAGATCGGGTTCGTCTTCGGCACTGCCAGTCAGTTGCAAGCGCAGCACCACGGCGGCGTCCTTTGAGGTCGGATTGGCCTGCAGGCGGCTTTGCAACTCTTCAGGCAGGCCATGTTGCAGCGGCGCCAGCAGGGTTTTGCTGACCTCATGCTGCGGGTTGCCGAACACTTCCCACACCGGACCTTGCTCGACCACATGGCCGTGTTCCAGCACCACCACGCGGTCGCAGATTTCGCGAATAACGGCCATTTCGTGGGTGATCAGCACAATGGTCAGGCCCAGGCGTTTGTTGATCTCCCGCAGCAGGCCGAGGATGGATTGCGTGGTCTCAGGGTCGAGCGCCGAAGTGGCTTCATCGCACAACAGAATCTGTGGGTCATGCACCAGTGAGCGGGCGATGCCCACCCGCTGTTTCTGCCCGCCGGACAGCTGCGCCGGGTAGGCCTTGTGCTTGTCTTGCAAACCCACCAGCTCCAACAGCTCGCGCACCTTTTGCTCGCGCTGTTCCTTGGGTACGCCCGCGACTTTCAGCGGCAGTTCGACGTTCTGCCACACGGTCTTGGCCGACATCAGGTTGAAGTGCTGGAAGATCATGCCGATGCGCCGGCGCAACGCGACCAGGCGGTCTTCGTCGAAGTCACCGATGTCCACCTGGTCAATCAATACCCGGCCGCTGCTCGGTTGTTCCAGGCGGTTGATGGTGCGGATCAGCGACGACTTGCCGGCGCCGCTGCGGCCGATGATGCCGAAGACTTCGCCGCGCTGGATCGCCAGGTCGATGCCTTGCAGGGCGGGCACGGATTGGCCGTCATAGGTCTTGCCCAGGTTGATAAAGCGCACGTGCGCGCTGTTCAGATCCGGGTGCAGTTCTGTCTGCTCGGCGTCCCTGGGTGGCAGGTCCAGGTCGCGCAGTTGAGAGTGGGCGGCGGTCATTTTTTATCTTCCCAGCCCACTTGGTAGAGCTTGCCAAGGGATTTATCCAACGCGGCGCGCACCACCGGCGAGTGCTGGTAGATGTCGACGAACTTGATCACACGCGGGTCGGTTTTGCTCTTGGGCTGGATCACGAACTGGATCACGTATTCCGGGTGGTCGAGGCCGTCGAACAGCAGCGCCGACTCGGCATCGAAGGTCTTGGACAGGCGGATATACGCCGGGTAGCCCTGCACCAGGTCGGCGTCGTCATAAGCGCGCACCAGTTGCACGGCTTCGACTTGCAGGATCTTGATCTTCTTCGGGTTGGTGACGATGTCTTCTTCAGTGGCCTTGTAGCCCACGCCTGGCTTGAGCGTGATCAAGCCGGCCTTGGCCAGCAGTTGCAAGCCGCGACCGCTGTTGATCGGGTCGTTGGCAATCGCCACGCTGGCGCCCTGGGGCAGGTCGTTGATGCTCTTGTACTTCTTCGAATACAGCCCGACGTTGTTGATGATGCCCGGCGCGTACGGCACCAGGTCAAAGCCCGCAGCGGCCTTGGCGTTTTCCAAAAACGGGATGTGCTGGAAGTAGTTCACGTCGATATCGCCGGCCGCCAGGCTGACATTGGGTGCGATCCAGTCGGTGAACTCCACCAGTTCGACTTTCAAACCCTGTTTGCCGGCCTCTTCGACGGCGGCCTCCAGGGGAATGGCGAACGCGGCGGTGGTGCCGACTTTCAAGGGAGCGTCAGCGGCAAATACCGCCGAGCTGAACAATCCGAGGGCGAGAGCCAGTGCTTTGACTGGATGGCTGAGCAATGTTTTTTTCATAGTGGATTTCCAGTCATAAGGTATTTGTGTGAGCAACTCGGTCAACTGTGGGAGCAGGCAAGCCAGCTCCCACATTTTGGTTCAGTGTCGGTAGGTGGAACCGGTGTGTTGTTCAGGTAAGTGCGCTGAGCTGTGGAAGACTTTTTCCCGCAACGTCCCGGTCTCATACGCGGTCTTGTACGAGCCCCGGCGCTGCAGTTCCGGCACCACCAGTTCGATGAAGTCGACGTAGCTTTCCGGGGTGACGATGCGCGTCAGGTTGAAGCCATCCAGGCCGGTTTCGCTGATCCATGATTCCAGCTCGTCAGCCACCTGCGCAGGCGAACCCACCAGGGTGATGTAGCGGCCGCCGAGGGCGTGTTGCTCAAGCAATTTGCGTCGGGTCCAGTCGTTGTTTTGCAGGTTCTTGGTCGCCGACTGGATGGCGTTGCTCTTCACGTACTGGATCGGCTCATCCAGTTCGTATTGGGAAAAATCAATCGCGGTGGAGGCCGAGAAATGCGCCACGCCGGCTTCCGCGCTGGCATGGCTCAGGTACTCGGCGTGCTTGGCCCACGCCGCTTCTTCGGTGGCGCCGACGATCACGTTGAGCCCCATGAACACCTTGATGTCCTCCGGGTTGCGCCCGGCTTCCACGGCACTGGCGCGCACCTTGCCCACCTGGATTTTGGTCGACGCCTTGTTCTGCCCGCTGATGAATACGCACTCGGCATGGCGCCCGGCGAACAGCAAGCCACGGTCCGAACTGCCCGCCTGGAACAGCACCGGCGTACGCTGCGGCGACGGCTCGCACAGGTGATAACCCTCCACCTGATAGAACTCGCCCTTGTGCTCGACCTTGTGCACCTTCTCTGGCTGGGCATACACCCGCGCGTGCGGGTCGTTGATCACCGCGTCGTTTTCCCAACTGCCTTCCCAGAGTTTGTAGAGCACTTCCAGGTATTCGTCGGCCTGGTCGTAGCGCCGGTCATGCTCGACCTGCTCGGTGAGGCCCATGGCCTTGGCGGCGCTGTCGAGGTAGCCGGTGACGATGTTCCAGCCCACCCGGCCACGGCTCAGGTGATCGAGCGTGGACATGCGCCGGGCGAACAGATACGGCGGTTCGTAGGTGAGGTTGGCGGTGAGGCCGAAGCCGAGGTTTTTGGTGACGGCGGCCATGGCCGAGACCAGCAGCAACGGGTCGTTGACCGGCAGCTGGATCGACTCTTTGAGCGGCACGTCCACCGAATTCTGGTAGACGTCATACACCCCGACGATGTCGGCGATGAACAGGCCGTCAAACAGCCCGCGTTCCAGCAACTGCGCCAGTTCGGTCCAGTACTCGATGGTTTTGTACTGGGTCGAGTTGTCCCGTGGATGGGTCCACAGGCCGTGGTTGATATGCCCGATGCAGTTCATGTTGAAGGCATTGAGCAGGATCTTTTTCTTCGCCATCAGATAGTCCCCCGCAGTGGCGGGTTTTCATCGTTGAGGTAGTAGTTGCCCACAGCAAAGTATTTCCAGCGCACCGGGTCGTGCAGGGTGTGCACCCGGGCGTTGCGCCAGTGGCGGTCCAGGCCGTGTTCGGCGAGGGTTGCCTGGCTGCCGGCGAGTTCGAACAGGGTGCTGCCGGCGGCCAGGGAAATCTCCGTACTCAGGGCGCGCACTTCGGCGACCGCGATGGATGCGGCGGCGACGGTGTCGGCATTGCTGTCGGCCTGGGCGCGGTCGAGGAACTCACCGGAGCGTTCCAGCAATGCCTCGGTGGCGTGCAGGCGGATGCTCAGGTGGCCGAAGCTTTTCAGGGTCAGTGGGTCTTCCGTTGCCTTGTCGCTGGTGGCGTCGATCCATGGCCGGGTTTTGGTGCGCACGAAGTGCAGGGCATCTTCATAGGCGGCGCGGGCGATGCCGGTGTCGATGGCGGCGTGAAGGATCTGCGCCAGCGGGCCGACGGTGGTCGGGCGTTCGAAGGCGCTCTGGAACGGGATGACGTCCTGGGCCGCAACCCACACGTTATCGAACACCACCGAACCGCTGCCGGTGGTGCGCTGGCCGAAGCCGCTCCAGTCGTCGATCACGCTCAGGCCCTCGCTGTCACGGGTGACAAAGGCCAGTTGCTGCACACCGTTTTCGTCCACCACGGAAGTGGGAATACGTTGGGCGTAGATCGCGCCGGTCGAGTAGAACTTGCGGCCGGTGATACGGAAACCGTCACCGTCGCGGGTGATCTTGGTGATGCGGTCGTGGGCGGTCTTGGTGCCCAGTTCTGCCAGGGCATTGCCGAAGCGTTGGCCGGCGAGCACTTCGGCGTACAGGCGTTTTTGCTGCGCCGGGCTGCCGTTAACGCGCAGCACTTCGAGGGCATAAAAGTGGTTCTGCGGGATCTGCCCCAGGGACGCATCCGCCTGGGCAATCAGTGCCGTGACCTTGGCCAGGGTGACGTTGGAAACGCCGGCACCACCGAACTCCTTGGGTACGCTGATGCCCCACAGGCCGGAGCGCGAAAACACGTCCAGTTCAGGCAAGGGCAGGCGGCGTTCACGGTCACGCAAGGCGCTGTCGCGGCGGAAGTCTTCGGCCAGGTCACTGGCGACAATAAGGGCTTGTTCATCGCTGGTAATAACCGCGACGTGATGAGAAAGGGTCATGCGTATTCTCCAGAGGTCTGGTCGGTTAAATCCAGGAATGTCGGGCAGGTAAAGTGCCGTTGAGGTGGTAAGCGCCCACCGCGTGATACTTCCAGCGCACCGGGTCGTGCAGGGTGTGCACCCGGGCGTTGCGCCAGTGGCGGTCGAGGTTGAATTCGGCGAGGGTCGCGCGGCTGCCGGCCAGTTCGAATAATTTCTCGCTCGCGAGCAATGAAATCTCGGTGGTCAGCACCTTGGCTTCGGCCACGGCAATCGAGGCACGAGCCGCGGACTGCGCGGTGATCGGCGCGGCACTGACTTGGTCCAGCACCTGGCCCGCCTTGCGCAACAGCGCTTCGGCCGCGTGCAGTTCGATTTTCAGCTTGCCGATATCGGCGATCACATACAGGTCATCGCTGGCCCGTTCGACCTTGGCGTCGATCCAGGGCCGCGAGCGTTCGCGTACAAAGCTGATGGTGTCGTCGATCGCGCCACGGGCAATGCCGGCGTCGATGGCCGCCTGGATCAATTGCGACACCGCGCCCTGGATACCCGGCGATTCGCCGAGGCGCCAGGTCTCCACCACCAGTTCGGCGTCCACCGCCACCTGATCCAGCAGCACCGTGCCGCTGGCGGTGGTGCGTTGGCCAAAGCCCGACCAGTCATCAACGATGCGCAGGCCTTCGGTGCCACGCCGCACGAACGCCATGACGACTTTGCCGTCATCGTTCAACGCCTTGACCGCCACCCAGTGGGCGAACAGCGCACCGGTGGAGTAGAACTTCTGGCCACTGACGACGTAGCCGTCACCTTCGACGGTGATGCGTGACTTGAGGTCCAGGGTGTTTTTAGTACCGCGTTCCGGGCCGCCGTTGCCGATGCGCCAGCCGTCCAGCACGCTCTGGAACAGCTGCTTTTTCTGGCGCTCGCTGGCCGCCCCTTGCAGCACGTGCAGGATGCCGAAATGGTTCTGCGGGATTTGCCCCAGCGCCGGGTCGGCCGCGCTGATGATCGCGAACACCTCGGCCAGGGTCACGAAGGACACTTGCGGGCCGCCGTACTCACGGGGAATGGAAATGCTGCCCAGGCCGCTGCGGGTGAAATGCTCGATTTCAGCCCAGGGCAGTTTGCGTTGCTGATCGCGCCTGGCCGCTTGCAGGCGTGCAGCCTGTGCCAGCTCATGAGCTGCGCTCAGGGCCTCGGCGTCGTTGCGCAGCACCTTGGCGGGCAACAACAGCGGGGCGACGTCCAGATCACTCTGGGGGGGTGTTTGTGCCAAGTTAGACATCAGCGCCGCTCCTTGGCTGCACGCAATGCCCTGGCGTTACGCACCGGGGTAATTTTGACCATACCTACCTCACATCCGTTGAAAAGATAAAAAAATCAGGAATGTCCGGTGGTCCGGTGCATATACCCTAAGCGTGTTAAATTTTTTAATAAACTAACTTTTAGGAATATGCATAGAAGGTCTGTCACCCGGGTTCACAAGGCGAGCCGGGGCGGCGGGGTTGGTAGACCAGCGGGGCCTTGGCGGGGCTGGTCGGGGCCTGGGGAACGAGCGCAGCGATGCGCAGGGTGCGGGTTGGCGCCCAGCGCGAATTGTTGCCGACCCGGTCGAGAATGCAGTAGGTCACTTCGAGGCGATGGTCATCTCCGGCCTCGATGATGATCGCCGACGGCACCCACACCTGCACCGCCTTGCCCACATCGCCGGCCTGGATCTTCGGCAGGTCCAGGCGCACGTCACCCCAGCGCAGGGTGATTTCGTCATCGGTCGCCATGTTCAGGTACGGCTCGATGGTCAACGGTACGCCACGACGGATCTGGCTGCTGTTGACGCCGTGGCGGCGAATGGTCTCGGGCAGGCCGACGGCGGCCAGGTTCTGGTTTTCGTCGTTACTCAATGCAGAAGGGTGACCGCCGGGATAATCAGTCTTGACCTGCACCCGGGTGATCGCCGAACGCGCCGGGCCGTGGCCGACTTGCATGACCCGGTAATGAATCCGTGCCTCGCCATCCAGCACAAAGCTTTCCGGCACCCGCAGGCGGGTGGGCATGCCGATTTTGCCGGCAGTGATGCGTCGGGAAGCCGCAAAGCAGTTGTTCCAGAACAACTCGATCAGGTCGCCCTCGTCCATGCCATCGTAAGGCGCGATATCGACCTGCAGGTGGGTGGCGGCGAGGGCATTGATACCCTCTCGATGGGCCTCAGGCAAGGTCGGGGCAGTGAGCAGCGCGGGGGGGGAAATACGCGTCATAAATAATCTCCTTGATGCAGCCAGCAGCAATCGTTCCGGACATTAAGCGCGGGCGGGCGACGTAGTCCGAAAGGAACGATTTAATGAAAAACCAGAATGGATCCAATCCTCTGGGCGTTAGATAAGAGGCTCGGTTAGTTGGCGTCAAGAGGCTGGGCGGGGCAAACAGGGGGTTATGGATTATTCAGAAGGGTCTGACTGGCGGGGCGCTGCAAGTGCGTGTTTCGAGGTGACTTTTACCCAGTGAATAAAGGGCTTTTCCCAAAAAACACTAAAGAGGCGAGTTGCCTTTCGGCAACTCTATAAAGCGAAGTTTCTTACAAGTGATGGGCGCACGTTAGTTGTTGATGAACTTGCTGAGAAATTGCCGGGTACGTTCTTCTTTCGGGTTGGCGAACAGTGCCTTGGCTTCGCCCTGTTCAACGATTACCCCCTTGTCGAAGAAGATCACCCGGTTGGCCACGTCCCGCGCAAAACTCATCTCGTGGGTCACGATGACCATGGTGCGGTTTTCTTCAGCGAGGCTACGAATGGTCGCCAGCACTTCGCCTACCAGCTCCGGGTCCAGGGCCGAGGTCGGTTCATCGAACAGGATCACCTCGGGTTCCATCGCCAATGCCCGGGCAATCGCTACCCGTTGCTGCTGCCCGCCGGACAGGCGCCGTGGGTAGGCGTCTTCCTTGCCCGCCAGGCCAACCCTGGCCAATAGCTTGCGGCCGAGGGCATCTGCGGCGGCCCGGGGCATCTTCTTGACCACGATCGGGCCTTCGATGACGTTCTCGAGGGCGGTGCGGTGGGGGAACAGGTTGAAGTTCTGGAACACAAAACCCACGTGCTGGCGCAGGCGCCGCACCAGGTTTTGCTGCTGGTTGAGCGGGCGGCTGCTGTCGATCTCGATGTCACCGACCTTGATCCGGCCACTGGTGGGTTCTTCGAGGAAATTCAGGCAGCGCAGCAAGGTGGTCTTGCCGGAACCGCTGGGGCCGATGATGGCGACGACTTCGCCTTCCTTGACCTCAAGGTCGATCCCGTTAAGCACCACCTGACCCTTGAATTGTTTGGTCAGTTTTTCAACCACGATCATGCTTCAAGACTCCAGGTCATGCCGGTTGACTCGTGCTTCCAGGCGGTTTTGCACGTGCGCCAGAACGCTGGCAAGAATCCAGTAGATCAAGGCGGCGGACAGATACATGGTGAAAATTTCGAAGGTACGGGCCGAGACCAGTTGCGCCTGGCGGAACAGCTCCGGCACCTGGATGGTGGCGGCCAGGGCGGTGTCCTTGACCAGGGAAATAAAGCTGTTGCCCAACGGCGGCAAGGCCGTGCGCATGGCCTGTGGCAGGATGGCCCGGCGCAGGGTCTGCGCACGGGTCATGCCGATACTGGCCGCAGCTTCCCACTGGCCGCGCTCGATGGAACCGATGGCGGCACGCAGGATTTCACAGGCATAAGCGGCCATGTTCAGCGAGAAGCCGATCATGGCCGCCGGGATCGGATCCAGCTCGATGCCCACTTGCGGCAAGCCGTAGTAGATCAGAAACAGCTGTACCAGCAAGGGCGTGCCGCGAAAGAACGACACATAGACCCGGGCGATCCAGCTCAACAACTTGAAGCGCGACAGGCGCATCAAGGCCAGGCCAAAGCCCAGCAGCAAGCCGAAAAACATCCCGCCAAGGCTAAGAATTACCGTGAAATACGCGCCCTTGAGCAGAAAGGGCGCGGAGTCCAGCGCGAGTTGGAAACCTGCTTCCATTATTGAGTAACGTCAGCGTTGAAGTACTTCTCGGACAGCTTCTTCAAGGTACCGTCGGCACGCAGTTCGTCGAGGGCCTTGTTCACCGCAGCCAGCAGTTCCGGCTCGCCTTTGCGCAGGGCAATGCCGGCTTCCTGGCGGGAGAAGGCAGCGCCTGCAGCGGCGGTGTCCTTGGCTTTCTTGGCGTATTCCAGCGCGGCCAGGCGGTCGATCAGGATGGCGTCGACACGGCCGATGCGCAGGTCCTGGAACTTGGTTGGGTCATCGTTGTAGGTTTTGACGATGGCTTTCGGTTGGTTTTCCTTGAGCCATTGTTCGTAGTTGGTGCCCAGGCCCACACCGATTTTCTTGCCGGCCAGGTCGTCGGCGGTCTTGATGGTGTCGACGTTCTTCGCCAGGGTCAGCGCCTGAATACCGGAGACGGTGTACGGCGTGGAGAAATCATACTTTGCCTTGCGCGCGTCGGAGATGGTCACCTGGTTGACGACCGCGTCCAGGCGCTTGGATTCCAGGGCGGCGAGAATGCCATCCCACGGAGTGGCTTGCAGCTTGACCTTGACGCCCAGCTTCTTGGCCAGGGCTTCAGACAGCTCGACCTCGAAACCGCTGAGCTTGCCGCTTTCATCGACGAAGCTGAACGGCGGGTAGGTGCCTTCCAGGCCAATCTTGATTTCGCCGGCTTTCTTGATGTTATCCAACTGCTCGCCGGCCACTGCCTGACCGAGCCACCCGGCGCCTAGCGCCAGCCCCAACGTGCCAACCAGTAACGTGCGACGGAATACAGAAATAGTCATGAAGAGCCCCTGTGTTTTTTATGTTGAGCGATGCAGGTGACGCGGTAGTCGTATCCTGCCTTAAAGCGAGATGCGCGTCTTCGCCTACGGCGCGACTATAAAGCCGGTTTTTAAGACTTGAAAATAATATAAAATCAGATTGATATTCTTTTATGGAATATCAAAAGCTTGAATCATACGCAAACAACGCCGGTGCACCGCCGGTATGCAGGAAGATGATCGGCCCCTCTTCAAAGCGCTGGCGACCAATGCCATCCAGCAAGCCGGCCATGGCCTTGCCAGTGTAGACCGGGTCCAGCAGCAGGCCTTCCTGACTGGCCACCAGCTTGATCGCCGCCAGCGTGCCGGCACTCGGCTCGCCATAACGGGGGGCGAAGTACTCATCCCACAGGATCACCTTGAACGCGTCCGGTACCGGCACGCCGAGCAATTCGGCCGTACGCTCGGCCAGGCCTTGCACCTTGGGGCGCTGGGCTTCGTCGGTACGGGACACGGTGACGCCAATCACTTGCAGGTCCGGCAGTACTTCGCTCAGCGCCAATGCCAGGCCGCTGTGGGTGCCGGCGCTGCCGGAAGCCAGCACCACGGTGGAGAACTTGATACCGCTGTCTTCGATCTGCCCGGCCAGTTCCAGCCCGGCGCGTACATAACCCAGGGCGCCGAGGGCGTTGGAGCCGCCGATGGGCACGAGGTACGGCTTCTTGCCGTTGCTGCGCAGGCGGTCGGCGAGGGCGTTGAGTTGGGCGTCGACGTCGTCCAGGTTTTCCACCAACTCGACCTTGGCGTCGAACAGTTCCAGCAACAGGCGGTTGCCGTTGGCCAGGTAGTTGGGGTCTTCGGTGCCCGTGGGGTTTTCCAGCAGGGCGACGCAACCCAGACCCAGCTTGGCCGCCAGTGCGGCGGTTTGGCGTACGTGGTTGGACTGGATCGCGCCGGCGGTCACCAGGGTGTCGGCGCCTTGGGCAATCGCATCGGCGGCAAGGTATTCGAGTTTGCGCAGCTTGTTGCCGCCCAGGGCCAGCGGCGTGGTGTCGTCGCGTTTGACGTAGATATCACGCCCCAGCCAGGCCGACAGCCGCTCGAGTTTTTCCAGGGCGGTGGCGCCGCCCAGCAGTTCCAGACGGTTAAAGCGGTCGAGCTGTTGTTTGATCATGGCTACGCACGGGTGGTCAGAGATGCACCGACTATAGGCAGGCACTTTTGCGTGGGCAACCGTCAATCGCTTATGTCGATGGGTTATTAGCATTGCACTATTGGTTCTTAAGGGCGCTCAGGTGCCTTGCCGTAAAGTGATGGGCATTTCGTCAGGAGTGAAGACCGTGAGTGAGCGTTCCAGTCATTGGCAATTACAGACCATCGTCAGCCAGCTGCGCAGCGCCCGGGACCAGTGGCGCACCCGCAACGGCCGGGTCAGCGGCGAGCAGGGCGGGCGCGAGCTGCCTTCACGGGAAGCCGTGGCGCAGATTCTCGAGGCGTTGTGCGGTGCGCTGTTCCCCATGCGTCTGGGGCCGGTGGATTTGCGTGAAGAGAGTGAAGACTTCTACGTCGGCCACACCCTGGATGTGGCGCTGAATGCGTTGCTCGCCCAGGCGCGGCTGGAGTTGCGTTACGCCGCGCGACAAGGTGGCCAGGATGACAGCGAGGTGGACGCCCATGCGATCCACTTGATCCAGGATTTCGCCTTGGCGTTGCCTTCCTTGCGCAGCCTGCTGGATACCGACGTACTCGCCGCCTACCACGGCGACCCGGCGGCCCGCAGCGTGGATGAAGTGCTGTTGTGCTACCCGGGCATCCTGGCGGTGATTCACCATCGGCTGGCTCACCACCTGTACCGTGCGGGCTTGCCGTTGCTGGCGCGCATCAGTGCGGAAATCGCGCATTCGGCGACCGGGATTGATATTCACCCCGGCGCGCAGATCGGCCCGAGCTTCTTTATCGACCACGGGACGGGTGTGGTGATTGGCGAGACCGCGATCATCGGCGAGCGGGTGCGGATCTACCAGGCCGTGACCCTGGGCGCCAAGCGATTCCCGGCGGATGAAGACGGGCAGTTGCAGAAGGGCCATCCGCGGCACCCGATTGTTGAGGATGATGTGGTGATCTACGCCGGGGCGACGATCCTGGGGCGGATCACGATTGGCAAGGGGTCGACCATTGGCGGCAACGTGTGGCTGACGCGCAGCGTGCCGGCGGGGGCGAACCTGACCCAGGCGAACCTGCAGCATGATGACGGGACGCAGAAGTAAAACACTACTCTCTCTAACGATCACACAGATCAAATGTGGGAGCTGGCTTGCCTGCGATAGCGGTGTATCAGCAACAGATGTATGGCTGACCCACCGCAATCGCAGGCAAGCCAGCTCCCACAATGGATCGCATTCCAGTCTCGGCCAGTATTTCACTCAGCAATCGCTGAACGTTTTGTCATCCCTACACGTCATACCTTTCCTTGAGCTAGTGTAGGAAACACCTACCACTCGGCCCTGCGATTAGTCCTCAAACCCCTATCCATGTTTAACTTGACTGTTCGTTCAAGTTAAATCGGTGGTTCGCTGCCCGCTCACAACAGGAGGCTTACCTTTGCTGAGTCTGTTTTTCACAGCCACATCCCACACCCTTGAGGTGCACCCTACATGAGTGCATCGTCCACACCTTCCAGCGGTCTGGTCCGCATGAACCCGCCGGTGTTTTACTTCGCCGCGAGCTTCATCCTGCTGTTCGGCCTGACCGTCATCGCGATTCCCGAACAAGCCGGCGCCTGGCTGCTGGCGGCACAAAACTGGGCGGCCAATACGGTCGGCTGGTACTACATGCTGGCGATGACCCTGTATCTGGTCTTCGTGGTGGTCACCGCGTTATCGGGCTACGGCAAGATCAAACTCGGTGCCGACCACGACGAGCCCGAATTCAGTTACCTGTCCTGGGCCGGCATGCTGTTCGCCGCCGGCATCAGCATCACGCTGTTTTTCTTCTGCGTTTCCGAGCCATTGACGCACCTGGTGCAACCGCCCCAGGGCGAAGCCTTGAACGGCGACGCTGCGCGCCAGGCCATGCAGATCCTGTTTCTGCATTGGGGCCTGCATGGCTGGGGCGTGTTCGCCTTCGTCGGCATGGCCCTGGCGTATTTCGCCTACCGGCACAATCTGCCGCTGGCGTTGCGCTCGGCGCTGTACCCGCTGATCGGCAAGCGTATCAACGGCCCCATCGGCTACGCGGTGGACGGCTTCGGCATCATCGCCACGGTGTTCGGCCTCGGCGCCGACATGGGCTTCGGTGTGTTGCACCTCAACTCCGGGCTCGACTACCTGTTCGGCGTGGCCCACACCCAGTGGATCCAGGTCGGCCTCATCACCTTGATGATGGGCGCAGCGATCCTGGTGGCCGTCTCCGGCGTCGACAAGGGTGTGCGGGTGATGTCCGACATCAACATGCTGCTGGCCTGTGCGCTGCTGCTGTTCGTGTTGTTCGCCGGGCCCACCCAGCACTTGCTGAACACCCTGATCCAAAACATCGGCGACTACCTGGGCGCGTTGCCGACCAAGAGTTTCGACCTTTACGCCTACGACAAACCCAGCGACTGGCTGGGCGGCTGGACCGTGTTCTATTGGGCCTGGTGGATCGCATGGTCACCGTTCGTGGGCCTGTTTATCGCGCGTATTTCCCGCGGTCGTACCATCCGCGAATTCGTCTTCGGCGTGCTGTTGATCCCGTTGGGTTTCACCCTGGCGTGGATGTCGATCTTCGGCAACAGTGCCATCGACCAGGTGCTCAACCACGGCCTCACGGCGCTGGGGCAGTCGGCCATTGATGATCCATCGATGAGCCTGTACCTGCTGCTGGAAACCTACCCGTGGAGCAAGACGGTCATCGCGGTCACGGTGTTTATCAGCTTCGTGTTCTTCGTCACCTCGGCCGACTCCGGCACCGTGGTGCTCTCGACCTTGTCGGCCAAAGGCGGCAACGCCGATGAAGACGGGCCGAAGTGGCTGCGGGTGTTCTGGGGCGCGATGACGGCGTTGGTCACCAGTGCGCTGCTGTTTGCCGGCAGTATCGACTCGCTCAAGTCGGCCGTGGTACTGACCTCGCTGCCGTTCTCGATGATTTTGCTGCTGATGATGTGGGGGCTGCACAAGGCGTTCTACCTTGAGTCGCAGAAGCAGATCGCGCAGATGCATTCCCTTGCACCGGTGTCGGGCTCGCGTAAAGGCACGGGCGGTTGGCGCCAGCGCTTGAGCCAGGCGGTGCATTTCCCGTCACGGGATGAGGTGTATCGCTTCCTTGAGACCACGGTGCGTCCGGCGATCGAAGAAGTGACGGCGGTGTTTGTCGAGAAGGGCCTGAGTGTGGTCACCCAGCCCGACCCGTCCAACGACAGCGTCAGCCTGGAAATCGGTCATGGTGAACAGCATCCGTTCGTGTACCAGGTGCAGATGCGCGGCTATTTCACACCGTCATTCGCACGGGGCGGCATGGGTTCCAAGCAACTCAACAACCGTCGCTACTACCGCGCGGAAGTCCACTTGAGTGAGGGTAGCCAGGACTACGACCTGGTGGGCTACACCAAGGAGCAGATCATCAACGACATCCTCGACCAGTACGAACGGCACATGCAGTTCCTGCACCTGGTTCGCTGAGGCTCAGGCCCTGATAAACAGGGCCAGTGCCACCAACGGCGCACCAAACACCACACTGCCGATCACCAGCTCCGAGACCAGGGGCTGGCCGGCAGTGACTACGCCTACCGCGCCGTTTACCACCGCCACCACCAGCCAGACCCCGACAAAGCTGTAGGCCAGAATGTGCCGGCTGACGCCAAGTTTTTGGCCGATAAACAGCATCAGTGCGAGCAGGATCAGGCCAGAGGTGATGACGAGTGCGGTGTGCATGGCTGAAGTCTCCTGATACCCGCTGATTCACAGTGAACACCAAATCTGTGGCGAGGGAGCTTGCTCCCGTTGGGCTGCGAAGCGGCCCCAAAATCTTGGGAGCGCTACGCACTCCAGCGGGAGCAAGCTCCCTCGCCACAATATTAGTGCGTCGTAGAGTGAGTGGTTGTGTGGTTTCAGACCAGGCCGCCATTGGCCCGCAGGATTTGCCCGTTTACCCAGGCACCGGCCGGGCTCACCAGGAACGACACGACGCGGGCGATATCTTCGGGTTGGCCAAGGCGTTCCAGTGGCGCCATCTTGGCCAGGCCCTGGATCTGCTCTTCGCTTTTGCCATGCAGGAACAGCTCGGTAGCCACCGGGCCGGGGGCC
The DNA here is from genome assembly GCF_029269205.1 of Pseudomonas sp. 1912-s. Lineage (NCBI taxonomy): Bacteria > Pseudomonadati > Pseudomonadota > Gammaproteobacteria > Pseudomonadales > Pseudomonadaceae > Pseudomonas > Pseudomonas sp. 1912-s. The sequence continues at coordinate 54,874 of NZ_JARIXR010000010.1, forward strand.
ACGGCGTTGACGGTGATGCGACGGCCGCGCATTTCCTTGGCGAACACTTGGGTCAGGGATTCCACGGCTGCCTTGCTGGCGATGTACACCGCGTAGCCGGGGAAGTTGAGGCCGACGGTGCTGCTGGAAAAATTGACGATGCGCCCGCCGTCGTTCAGTCGGGTCGCCGCTTCACGCAGGGCATTGAAGGTGCCGCGGGTGTGGATATCGAAGTTCTGGTTGTAGAGCTCATCGCTGTGCTGGGCCAGCGGCAGTACCTTGAGAATCCCGGCGTTGTTGATCAGCACATCGACCTTGCCGAGTTGGGCTTCGGTCTCGTCGAACAGGCGCTTGACGTCGGCGGCGCTGGCCACGTCGCCCTGGATCGCTATGGCTTGGTGCCCGGCCTGGCGCAACTCCACCACCAGTTTCGACGCTTCAGTGGCGCTGTTGGCGTAGTTGATCGCGACGGCATAACCTTCGGCGGCCAGTTGTTTGGCAATCACGGCGCCGATGCCGCGGGAGGCGCCGGTAACGATAGCAACTTGAGTGGTCATGATCAGATTTCCTTGGGGGAGTGGCTGGGTGTGGAAGCAGATTCACATGTTTACCCAAGCCGATAAATGCGCCAGAGTTGCCTTGACTGTTCAAAAATCGCCAACAATGGAGACGCAACGTGGACCAGGTCAAAGCGATGAAGGTGTTCGTACGAATCTACGAGCGCAGCAGCTTCACGCTCGCTGCGGATGACCTGAACCTGCCGCGCGCGACCCTGACCCACACCCTCAACCAGTTCGAAGCGTGGTTGGGCACGCGGTTGCTGGAGCGCAGTACCCGCCGCGTACGCCCCACGCTGGATGGCGAGGCCTATTACCTGCGTTGTGTGCAGCTGCTGGCCGAGCTGGAAGAGGCGGAACTGGCGTTCCGTTCGGTGGCGCCCAAGGGCCGCCTGCGCGTGGATTTGCATGGCACCCTGGCCAAGTACTTCGTTATCCCGGCACTCCCGCAATTCATGGCGCGCTACCCGGAAATCGAACTGTCCATCAGCGAGGCGGACCGCTTCGTCGACTTGATCGCCGAAGGCGTGGATTGCGTGCTGCGCGCAGGCACCCTGGGGGATTCGGCGTTGATCGGCAGGCGTGTCGCGACGCTGCGCCAGGTGACCTGCGCGAGCCCGGCGTACCTGCGCAAATACGGCGAGCCGAAAAGCCTCGCCGACCTGGGTGAGCACCGGGCGGTGAACTACGTTTCGCGCACCACCGCCAAGCTGTTTCCGTTCGAATTCATGGTCGACGGCCAAGTGCAGGAAGTCACGATCGAGGGGGCGCTGTCGGTGTTCGGCGCAGAGATTTATTCCGCCAGCGCGGTGGCCGGACTGGGCATTATCCAGTGCCCGCACTACCGCATGGCCGAGCTGATTTCCCAGGGCGTGATGCAGGAAATCCTCACCGATACACCGCCGCCCTTGATGCCGGTGTCGGTGCTTTACCCGCAGAACCGACACATGTCGCCGAGGGTGCGAGTGTTCGTCGATTGGCTCGCCGAAATCTTCGCCACTGCCCGCTAACCCGCGTACTTACTGGGTTTCTTAAATTTAATTTCATCCGGGTAAAGGGTGTTCTGACTCCGAACTGTCACATGGCCATCGCCTAATTGTGTGAAGCGTTTGACGCTTTCATTTCAGAACAGTGACGGAGACCGGTACCAATGAAGACGTTATTAAGCCCCATGGTGGGTGCCGCCATGGCGAGCTTTATGCTGTCCGCCCACGCCGATTTTATCGATGACAGCCACGCCGACGTGACCCTGCTGAACCGCTACCTCAATCAGCAGGGGCGCGATGTGGTGAACAGCAATAACAAGGCCCACAGCATCCGTGACTGGGGCCAGGGTTTTGAATTCAACTTCAAGTCGGGCTACACCGAAGGCACCGTAGGTTTTGGTCTGGACCTGCAGGCGTTCTACGGTTTGAAACTGGATTCCGGTGGCGACCTCAACGACAAGGATCACCAGGGCCGCTACCCCGGCAGTATGTTCCCGCTGGATGACGGCAAGTCCGCCGACCAGTTCGGCGTGCTCAGTCCGACCTTCAAGATGCGTTTTGCCCAGGATGAATTGCGCGTCGGTACGCTCTACGGCAACAACCCGGTCCTGGCCAACACCGACGGCCGCCTGTACCAGCAGACCAACACCGGCGTGCAGTTGGTTTCCAAAGACTTGACCGACTTCACCTTTACCGCCGGTGACATCCTCAAGACCAAGATCCGCAACGAAACCGGCGACCAGGGCATGATCACCGCCGGCGGCACCAAAGAGAGTGATCGCTTCCTCTACGGCGGTGCGGACTACAAAGGCTTGCCGGACACCACCGTCAGCCTGTGGTACTCGAACCTTGAGGATTACTACCAACAGTTCTTCCTCGGTGCCAAGCGCCATGACGCCTTGCCTGTCGGCGCGATCGACACCGACGTGCGCCTGTACCGCAGCCTGGGTGTGGGTGAAAACGCCGCCGGCGACAAAGACTATTCCGCTGCCGGCCTATACGGTGACGGCACCTCCAAGGGCCGCATCAACCAGTCCACCGTCAGCCTGCTGGAAAGCTACAGCCTGGACGGCCATACCGTCGGCCTGGGCATTCAGAAAAACAGCGGCGACAGCGACTTCCCGTACCTGGATTCCGGCCTGAACAGCGGTGCCAGCAACCAGGGCCCGGGTTCGGGTGCCGACACCCCGGCACTCACCAACATGCAACTGAACAAGTTCCAGCACGCCGGCGAGCGCACTTGGTTGGCCCAGTACAAATATGACTTCGGCAAGCTCGGTCTCAATGGCCTGACCTTCGCCACGTCCTACGCACACGGTGATGACATCCGCACCACCCAAAGCACCACCAGCGAATGGGAACGTAACGTCACCGTGGCATACCAAGTGCCCACCGGCACCCTCAAAGGCCTCGGCGTAACCTGGCGAAATGCCCACGCCAGCCCGGATATCACCGGTGCCACTGTGCAAGATGAAAACCGCTTCTATGTGAGCTACGTCGTTCCACTCTGGTAGGAAATTGCTGTACAAAGAGCAAGCACACTTAAGCGATTCAGCTGCTTAAAAGGCTTGGGAATATCCTTATTCCCAGGCCTTATTTGCTCATAAGACCAGAGAGGATTCGATGACTTACATTGCTGCCGAAAACCGCTATGAATCTATTCCTTACCGCCGCGTAGGTCGCAGCGGACTGGTGCTGCCTGCACTGTCCCTGGGGCTGTGGCACAACTTTGGCGACAGCACCCCCATCGACACCCAGCGCGCTTTGCTGCGCACCGCGTTCGACCTGGGTATCAACCACTTCGACCTGGCCAACAACTACGGCCCTCCGTACGGCAGCGCCGAGATCAACTTTGGCCGTTTGCTGCGCGAAGACTTCAAGCACTACCGTGATGAACTGATCATCTCCAGCAAGGCCGGCTGGGACATGTGGCCGGGCCCTTATGGCCAGGGCGGCGGTTCGCGCAAATACGTACTGGCGAGCCTCGACCAGAGCCTGCAACGCCTGGGCGTCGACTACGTGGACATTTTCTATTCCCACCGTTTTGATGCCGACACCCCACTGGAAGAAACCGCCAGTGCACTGGCCACTGCCGTGCAACAGGGCAAGGCGTTGTACATTGGGATCTCGTCCTATTCCGGGGTAAAAACCCGCGAAATCGCAGCGCTGCTTCAGGAGTGGAAAGTTCCGCTGCTGATCCACCAGCCGGCCTACAACCTGCTCAATCGCTGGGTGGAAAAAGACCTGCTGGACGTCACCGAAGAACTCGGCGCCGGCGTGATTGCGTTTACCCCGTTGGCCCAGGGTTTGCTGACCGACAAATACCTCAACGGCGTACCGGCGGATGCGCGGGTGAATCGTCCGGGTGGTGGTTCATTGCAGGCCAAGCATTTGTCCGAGGCCAACATTGCCCACGCGCGTGCGTTGAATGAAATCGCCAAGCGCCGTGGCCAGAGCCTGGCGCAGATGGCGTTGGCGTGGACATTGCGTGATCCGCGGGTCACCAGCGCCCTGATCGGTGCGAGCCGGCCGGAGCAGATCATTGAAAACGTCGGCGCGTTGCAGAACCTGAGCTTCAGTGCGCAAGAGCTGGCGGAGATTGACCGGTTCGCCCAGGAAGGCGGGATTAACTTGTGGGAGAAGCCGTCTACGGCGGAATAAGCGGCAGAGCCCGACTCCTGCATCAACACCAATCCAATGTGGGAGCGGGCTTACTCGCGAATGCGGGGTGTCAGTCACCGAATTTATTACTGATCCACCGCATTCGCGAGCAAGCCCGCTCCCACATTTGATGCGTGGTGTGCCTGTTAGAACGGCACATCTCCAAGAATCGTCGCCCGGTGCATCACCCGCCGTTGCGGCCGGTAATCATCCACGGCGTAATGCTGGGTCACGCGGTTGTCCCAAAACGCCACGTCATTTTCCTGCCAGCGCCAGCGAATGGTGAACTCCGGCCGGGTGGCATGGGCAAACAACAGCTTCAGCACCGCTTCGCTTTCCGCCGGCTCCAGTTCGTTGATCTTGCTGGTGAACCCTTCACTGACGAACAGCGATTTGCGCCCGCTTACCGGGTGCGTACGAATCACCGGATGGGACAGTGGCGGGTTCTTGCGCCGGGCTTCTTCCCAGCGCGCCAGGTCTTCCGGCGTGTTGCCGTAGCGTTCCAGCGGGAAGGAGCGCGTGAAATCGTGGGTCGCGGTCAAGCCGTCCAGCAGTTTTTTGAACGGCTCGGACAACGCCTCATACGCGGCAATCCCGCTGGCCCACAACGTGTCGCCGCCGAACTCCGGCAGCAGCTTGGCGCTGAGTACTGCACCGAGGGCGGGGGTGGGCAGGAAGGTCACGTCGGTGTGCCAGATGGCGTTGTCGCGCACGTCGGTCACGGCGGTGTCGAGGATCAGCACTTCAGGCTGTTCCGGCACGTTGGGGTAGATCGGGTGAATGTGCAGGTCGCCGAAATGTGCCGCGAACCGCGCCTGTTGCTGCGGGTTGATCGGCTGGTTGCGGAAGAACAGCACCGAATGCTTGAGCAGCGCCTGTTCGATGGCGTCGCGCTGTTCGATGGTCAGCGGTTGGGTGATGTCGACGCCACTGATCTGGGCGCCAAGGGCGGTGCTGAGAGGCGTTACGGTCAGGCTGCTCATGGGGTTCTCGTCGAAGATGTGCTTAGTGTGCCTGGCCATGCCAAGGCACCAGTTTGCGCTGCAGGGCACGCAAGCCCATTTCCATGGCGAAGGCGATCAGTGCGATCACCAGAATCCCCAGCACCACCACATCGGTGACCAGGAACTGCGCGGCGGATTGCACCATGAAGCCCAGGCCGCTGGTGGCGGCGATCAGCTCGGCGGCGACCAACGTCGACCAACCCACACCGAGGCCAATCCGCACGCCGGTGAGGATGTCGGGCAGGGCGCTCGGCAGGATCACATGGCGAATCAACTGGGCCCGGGTGGCGCCCAACGACTGCGCGGCGCGCAACTTGGCCGGGTCGACCGTGCGCACGCCGGTGGCGGTAGCGATGGCGATCGGCGCAAAAATCGCCAGGTAGATCAGCAGCACCTTGGACAGCTCGCCGATGCCGCACCAGATCACGATCAGCGGCAGATAAGCCAGGGGTGGAATCGGCCGGTAGAACTCGATCAGCGGGTCCAGAATGCCCCGGGCGATGCGATTGGAGCCGATGGCAATGCCCACCGGCACGGCGGTCAGCACGGCAAAACCGAGGCCCAGGCCGATACGCTTGAGGCTCGCGCCCAGATGCTGCCACAGGGTGGAGTCCATGTAGCCGGTAGTTGCCAGCAGCCAGCCTTTTTGCAGCACGGCAGAAGGCGGTGGCAGGAACAGCGGTTCGATCAGCCCGCTGGCGGTCACGGCCCACCAGATGGCAACCAGCGTCACCAGGGTCAGCACGCTGATCCAGCGGGTGCTCAGGCTGCGGCGTACAGGGACCACGGGTTTGGTCACCGGTTTGGCGGCCGTGGCCGGTAATTCGTAACTGCTCATGCGGACACCTGCCGTTGGGAGAACACCTTGCCCAGCACGTGTTCGCGGGTTTCGATAAAGCGCGGGTCGGATTTGATCGCCCGTGCCGACTCACCGGCGGCATAACGCTGGCCGAAGTCCAGGCTCAGGCGCTCGACGATCTGCCCGGGGTTGGGCGCCAGCAGGATCAGGTCCGTGGCGAGGAACACCGCTTCTTCGATGTCGTGGGTAATCAGGAATACGGGTTTGGCCGTACGCCGCCAGACTTGCAGCAACAGCTCCTGCATCTGCTCGCGGGTGAAGGCATCGAGGGCGCCGAAGGGTTCGTCCATCAGCAATACGCGTGGGTCGGCGGCCAATGCGCGGGCCAGGCCGACACGTTGCTTCTGGCCACCGGAGAGTTGCCAGATACGACGGCTGTCGAAACCGGCGAGGTCCACCAGGGCAAGCATTTCCCGGGCGCGGATTTCGCGCTGGGCCTTGGGCACGCCCGCCAGTTCCAGGCCGAAGCCGACGTTGGCCAGCACGTCCTGCCAGGGCAGCAGGGCGTCGTCCTGGAACACCACGCCGCGCTCGGCGCTGGGGCCTTTTACCGGCACACCGTCAAGGGTGATGCGCCCGGCACTGGGTTCGACAAAACCGGCAATCAGGTTCAACAGCGAAGTCTTGCCACTGCCGGAAGGGCCGAGGGCCACCAGTAATTGCTGGGGCCCAAGGCTCAGGGAAATATCTGCCAGTACTGGCTCCGGGCTGCCTGGGTACTGTGCGCTGATGCGCTCCAGTTGTAGCAAGGCCATCGCGGTTAACTCCTGGTATCAGTTAGTGATGAACTTTGGGCTGACGTACGGGGCGTAGTCCGGCAGTACGGCGTCGACCTTGCCTTGTTCCTTGAGGAACGCGGCGGTGTCGGTGACGGCCTTGGTGGTCGGTGCGCCGAGCAGGGTGACCTGGTCAGCCGCCAGCGGGTAGACGTTGCCTTGCAGCAGCAGCGGAATGTCGCTGGCCTTGGCCCCGGAGAGCTTCACCAGTTTGTCGACGTTGCCTTTGTCAGCCAGCCAGGCTTGTGGGTCTTTGCGGTAAGCGGCGTAGGCATCCAGGGTGACCTTGGCAAAAGCCGTGACGATTTCCGGGTGCTTCTCGGCGAAATCCTTACGCACGATCCAGGCATCGAAGGTCGGCGCGCCGAACTTGGCCAATTCGCCGGAGGTGATCAGTACCTTGCCGTTTTCCTTGGCGACGCCCAGGGCCGGGTCCCACACGTAGGTGGCGTCGATATCACCACGCTTCCAGGCGGCGATGATCGCCGGCGGGGCGAGGTTGAGGATGGTCACTTTCGAAGGGTCGATGTTCCAGTGTTTCAACGCGGCCAGCAGGCTGTAGTGGCCGGTGGAAACAAACGGCACGGCGACTTTCTTGCCGATCAGGTCCTGCGGGCTGTTGATCCCGGAACCGTTGCGCGCCACCAGGGCTTCGGCACCGCCGATCTGGGTCGCGATCAGGAAGGTTTCCACCGGGACCTTGCGGGTAACCGCAGCGGTCAGCGGGCTGGAACCGAGGTAGCCGATCTGCACGTCGCCGGAAGCGATGGCGGCGATGATGTCGGCACCGTTGTCGAATTTGCGCCAGTCGATCTTGGCGTTGGTGGCTTTTTCATACGCGCCGTCGGCCTGGGCGACTTTCGCCGGGTCAACGGTGGTCTGGTAAGCGATGGTCACGTCGGCGGCCTGGGCAAACAGGCTGGCGCCGGCCAGGGACAAGGCCGCCAGTAGGCGAAGGGGGAAGTGCAGTTTCAAGGGAGGAGTCCTCATCAGGCGGCCGGAGGTCGGCGTGTGAGAAGACTAAATGATCTAAGAATCCGAAAATAAATAACATTTTCGAATTAGCTTATGAGGGGAAACGCGGTCGCTGCGTTGATGCATGAACAGTGTAGGAGCCGGCTTGCCGGCGATGGCGTTCTTGAGGTCGCCATCGCCGGCAAGCCGGCTCATGCAGGGGCGTGTCAGTTGCTGATAGCGAGGATGCTCGCCTGGTACGAGCCGACAAACACGTCAAAGTCGCCCACTTCGTTCTGCTCCAGCTCCGCCTGCTGTGCCAGCGAATTACGCGCCAGTTCCTCAAAGCGTGCCTGTTCCTCAGCCTTCAACGGCTCGCTGCGAAAGTGCTCCGCATGCACCTGGCTCTGATGCAGCGAGAACTGCGCAAAGCTCTCTTTACGCTCGCTCATGGCCGCCAACACCTGGGCCGACGGGGTCAGGGATGAATCCTTGACCTTCGCCAGCTGGGCGTCCAGCGCCTGGCTGTGTTCAGTGATGCCCTGGCTCTGGTCCAGCAAGGCTGCCAGTGGGGCAATCTGCTCCAGCAACTCGGCGGCCCATTCCTTCATGTCCACGGATTCGCCACGGCGCCGCAGTTGCAGGCCCGGACGGCGACCTTCCTTGACCACACTGAGGAAGTTGGAGGTGGCGTTGCCGCACTCGTTGTCGGCGAACAGCGGGCTGTCGTTGAGCGCGCAATACAGCAGGAACGCGTCGAGGAAGCGCGACTCCTGCAAGTCGATGCCCATTGGCAGGAACGGGTTGATGTCCAGGCAGCGCACTTCGATGTACTGAATGCCACGGGCCATCAGCGCCTGGATCGGCCGTTCGCCGGTGTAGGTCACGCGCTTGGGGCGGATGTTGGAGTAGTACTCGTTTTCGATCTGCAGGATGTTGGTGTTGAGCTGTACCCACTCACCGTCCTTATGGGTGCCGACTTCGACGTACGGAGCGTAGGGCGTTGCCACCGCTTCGCGCAGGCTGTCGGTGTAGCTCGCCAGGTCGTTGTAGCACGGCGTCAGGCCGGCCTGGGCGTTGCTCTGGTAACCCAGGTCGCTCATGCGCAGGCTGGTGGCGTAAGGCAGGTACAGGGTGTCGGCATCCAGCACTTCGAGCTGGTGCGAGCGACCGCGCAGGAAGCCGGCGTCCAGGGCCGGCGAGGCGCCGAACAGGTACATCAGCAGCCAGCTGTAGCGGCGGAAGTTACGGATCAGCGCGATATAGGCCGTGGACTGGTAGTCCCGGTCGGTGCCCACAAAGCCTTCCGCTTCCTTGAGCAGCGGCCAGAGGTCTTCCGGCAGGGAAAAGTTGTAGTGGATCCCGGCGATGCACTGCATGGTCTTGCCGTAACGCAGGGCCAGGCCCTTGCGATACACGTACTTGAGCTGTCCGATATTGGAGGTGCCGTAGTAGGCAATCGGAATATCTTCCTCGGCCGGCAACGGGCACGGCATCGATGGACTCCACAGGTACTCGTTGCCGAGCTTGCTGTAGGCAAACCGGTGGATCTTGTCGAGGCTGCTCAGGGTGTCGGCCGGGTTGGGCAGGGCCGGCGTGATGAATTCCAGCAGCGACTCGGAATAGTCGGTGGTGATCTGTTCGTGGGTCAGTGCAGCGCCCAGGGCCTCGGGATGCGGCGTTTGTGCCAGCCGACCCTCACCGGTGACGCGCAGGCATTCGCGCTCGATGCCGTGCAGGCACTGCTCGAGCAAAGAGAGGTGTTCGTGCTTGCCGAGCAATGCCAGGCGGCGGTTGAGAAGTTCGCTCAAGTTGGATTCCTTCACGCGTCAGTCGCCCCAATATGGGGGTGGGCAGGACGGTCTACAAGGGTGAAGTGGAAACTGGCGTTATCGCCTGGTTTTCGAGCCGGATTGACCCACTCGGAAAGTGCCGCTTCATCCTTGAATCTGGCTATCGCGCACGAAGAAAAGTTCGGCGCAACTTTCGCAGCGCCGAAATTAACTCAAATCGATGACAGGGAGCTATAGGACAGCGAAGGTGCCTTGTGCTTTTGCGACCAGTTTTTCGTCCTGGTACACGTCAGCCTCGACCACCAGCGTGCGCCGGCCCGGGTGGATGACCCGGGCGGTGCACAGCACATCACCGTCGGAAACGGCGCGGATGTAGTTGATTTTGCATTCGATGGTCGCGCTCTGCTGGTCGAAACCATGGGAGCTGGAACAGGCCAGCCCCATGGCAATGTCCACCAGGCTGAAGATCGCCCCGCCATGGAGCTTGCCAGCGCGGTTGCGCAGCTGCGGTTCCAGGGTCATGGCCACCTCGGCAACGCCGGTTTCCAGGCGTTGCAGGCGGCAGCCAATGAGTTCGCTGAAAGCACTGTGGGTCAAGCCGGCTGGCAGTTCCATTAACGTTTCTTCAGTTGTTTGGCGTTGGCGAACAGCGAAGCCATGGCGTTATTGGCCGGGGCTGGCGCAGTGGTTTCCTTGCGGGGTGCGCTGCCTTGGGACTGGCGTGGCGCGGATCCCGGGCGTGCGCCGCGGGCACCGTCGATTTTCTCGCCGGGGGTGTCGCTCATGCGCATCGACAGGCCGACGCGTTTGCGCGGGATGTCGACTTCCATGACTTTCACCTTGACCACGTCACCGGCTTTTACCGCTTCACGCGGGTCCTTGATGAACTTCTCCGAAAGTGCAGAGATGTGGACCAAACCGTCCTGATGCACGCCGATATCCACAAACGCGCCGAAGTTGGTCACGTTTGTGACCACGCCTTCGAGGATCATCCCCAGTTGCAGGTCCTTGAGGTCCTCGACGCCTTCCTGGAACTCGGCGGTCTTGAACTCGGGACGCGGGTCGCGGCCAGGTTTCTCCAGCTCTTGCAGGATGTCGGTGATGGTCGGCACGCCGAAGGTTTCGTCGGTGTACTTTTTCGGGTCCAGGCGCTTGAGGAACGCGGCGTCGCCGATCAGCGAGCGGATGTCGCGGTCGGTTTCAGCGGCAATGCGTTGTACCAGCGGGTAGGCTTCCGGGTGGACGGCCGAGGAATCCAGCGGGTTGTCACCGTTCATGACGCGCAGGAAGCCGGCGGCCTGTTCGAAGGTTTTTTCGCCAAGACGTGCGACTTTTTTCAGCGCTGCACGGGTCTTGAAGGCGCCGTTTTCGTCGCGGTGGGTCACGATGTTCTGCGCCAGGGTGGCGTTGAGCCCGGAGATACGGGCCAGCAGCGCAACGGAGGCGGTGTTCACGTCCACGCCGACGGCGTTCACGCAGTCTTCAACCACCGCGTCCAGGCCACGCGCCAGTTTCAGCTGCGACACGTCGTGCTGGTACTGGCCGACGCCGATGGATTTCGGATCGATCTTCACCAGTTCGGCCAATGGATCCTGCAGGCGGCGAGCAATGGACACGGCGCCACGGATCGACACGTCGAGGTCCGGGAATTCCTTGGAGGCCAGCTCAGACGCGGAGTACACCGAAGCGCCGGCCTCGGAGACCATCACTTTGGTCATCTGCATGCCTGGGTATTTTTTGATCAGCTCGGCGGCCAGCTTGTCGGTTTCACGGCTGGCGGTGCCGTTGCCGATGGCGATCAGGTCCACCGAGTGCTTGGCGCACAGGGCGGCCAGGATCGCGATGGTCTGGTCCCACTTGTTGTGCGGCACGTGGGGGTAAACCGTGGCGTGGTCGAGCAGCTTGCCGGTGGCGTCGACCACGGCAACCTTGCAACCGGTACGCAGGCCCGGGTCGAGGCCCAGGGTTGCGCGCGGGCCGGCGGGTGCGGCCAGCAGCAGGTCATGCAGGTTGTGGGCGAACACGCTGATGGCTTCGGTTTCGGCGCCGTCGCGCAGTTCGCCCAGCAGGTCGGTTTCCAGGTGCGTGTAGAGCTTGACCTTCCAGGTCCAGCGCACGACTTCACTGAGCCACTTGTCCGCAGGACGATTCTGATTCTGGATGCCGAATTGTTGACCGATCATCCCTTCGCACGGGTGCATGGTGCCCGGCAGCTCGTCGCCGACTTTCAGCGCGGAGCTCAGAATACCTTCGTTGCGACCGCGGAAAATCGCGAGTGCGCGGTGGGACGGCATGCTTTTCAGCGGCTCGTCGTGTTCGAAGTAATCGCGGAACTTGGCGCCTTCCTCTTCCTTGCCGGCGATCACGCGGGCACTGAGGGTGGCTTCCTGTTTCAGGTAGTTGCGCAGTTTTTCCAGCAGGTTGGCGTCTTCGGCGAAGCGCTCCATGAGGATGTACTTGGCGCCTTCGAGGGCTGCCTTGACGTCGGCGACGCCTTTTTCGGCATCGACAAAGCGCGCAGCTTCGCTTTCCGGAGCCAGGGACGGGTCGTTGAACAGGCCGTCGGCCAGCTCGCCGAGGCCGGCTTCCAGGGCGATCTGGCCCTTGGTGCGGCGCTTCTGCTTGTACGGCAGGTACAAGTCTTCGAGGCGGGTCTTGGTGTCGGCGAGCTTGATGTCGCGTTCCAGTTGCGGGGTCAGCTTGCCTTGCTCTTCGATGCTGGCGAGGATGCTGATACGCCGTTCGTCGAGTTCTCGCAGGTAGCGCAGGCGCTCTTCCAGATGCCGCAACTGGATATCATCGAGGCTGCCGGTGACTTCTTTACGGTAACGGGCGATGAAGGGCACCGTGGAGCCTTCATCCAGTAGAGCGACGGCCGCTTCGACCTGTTGTGGGCGTACACCGAGTTCCTCGGCGATGCGGCTGTTGATGCTGTCCATAAAACCACCTGAAATTCTGAAAGCAGGCTCGCAGGCCCGGAAAACAAGGCGTGCGAGGCTGGTTGAGCGGCCCGACTGGCGCCGCTGCCTGGGTCAAGAGGCAGCCTATTGACCCTCGAAATCGAAAAAATCACTACAAGCGGGTGAAAAAAATCCCCTGGCAGTAAACGGTAACGAACGGACGTTGCCCTGCACAAAGGCGCCGCATTATAACCAGCGATCCGCCCTTGGGGGGATTGCGGCCAAGGTTGTAAGGCGCGGGTTCGCTGGCGGTAGAGGAAAAATCTGCTAACAATGCACACGGTGCGTATAACGGCAGCTACGCCATAATGCGCGCCGAGATAAGAGGAGCATCTAATGAGCAGCACTGCACAAACTGCTGAAGGCGAAAAAATTCTCATCGTTGATGACGATCCGGGGCTGAGCAGCCTGCTGGAGCGCTTCTTCAACTCCAAAGGCTATCGTGCCCGCGCGGTGCCAAACACCGAACAGATGGACCGCCTGTTGGGACGTGAAGTCTTCAACCTGGTGGTGCTGGACCTGATGCTGCCCGGCGAAGACGGCCTGACCGCCTGCAAACGCCTGCGCGGCGCCAACAATCAGATCCCGATCATCATGCTGACCGCCAAGGGCGATGAGCTGAGCCGCATCAAGGGCCTGGAACTGGGCGCCGACGATTACCTGGCCAAGCCGTTCAACCCGGATGAACTGATGGCGCGGGTCAAGGCCGTACTGCGTCGCCAGGCCGCCCCGGTACCGGGCGCGCCCGGCAGCGAAGACGAAAGCGTGACCTTCGGTGACTACGAGCTGTCGTTGGCCACCCGTGAGCTCAAGCGTGGCGATGAAGTGCACATGCTGACCACCGGCGAATTCGCCGTGCTCAAGGCACTGGTGATGAACGCCCGCCAGCCGCTGACCCGCGACAAGCTGATGAACCTGGCCCGTGGCCGCGAGTGGGACGCCCTGGAGCGGTCCATCGACGTGCAGATTTCCCGTCTGCGCCGGATGATCGAGCCTGATCCATCCAAGCCGCGTTATATCCAGACGGTGTGGGGTGTGGGTTACGTGTTTGTGCCGGATGGCACTGCAACCAAGTGACCAATGATTTGCAGAAGCGGGCCTGCCGGTGATGATTCGATAAGAGTCAGCCGGTTGCCCGGCGTTTGCAATTCTGCGAGCCTCGCTCGCTCCTGCCAGGTGTCTAGCTGTCTTTTATGAAAACCCCGTTGTGGTTCCCGCAGAGTTTCTTCTCACGCACCCTTTGGCTGGTGCTCATCGTCGTACTGTTTTCCAAGGCCCTGACACTGGTTTATCTGTTGATGAACGAAGACGTGCTGGTGGACCGGCAGTACAGCCACGGTGTCGCCTTGACCTTGCGCGCCTATTGGGCCGCAGACCCCGAGAACCGCGAGAAGATCGCCAAGGCCGCCACCCTGGTTCGGGTGGCGGGCGCAGGCGTGCCCGAGGGTGAGCAACATTGGCCCTACAGCGAAATCTATCAGCGCCAGATGCAGGCCGAACTGGGTGAAGACACCGAGGTGCGGCTGCGCATGCATGTGTCGCCAGCGCTGTGGGTGCGGGCGCCGAGCCTGGGCGAGGACTGGCTGAAGGTGCCGCTGTATCCGCATCCCTTGCGGGGGCAGAAGATCTGGAACGTGCTGGGCTGGTTCCTGGCGATTGGTCTGCTTTCAACGGCGTCCGCCTGGATTTTCGTGCGCCAGCTCAACCAACCACTCAAACGCCTCGTATTTGCTGCACGTCAGCTGGGTCAGGGCCGTAGTGTGCGGCTACCCATCAGCGACACGCCGAGTGAAATGACCGAGGTGTACAGCGCCTTCAACCAGATGGCCGAGGATGTCGAACAGGCGGGGCGCGAGCGCGAGCTGATGCTGGCGGGGGTGTCCCATGACCTGCGCACGCCGCTGACGCGCTTGCGGCTGTCGCTGGAATTGATGGGCAACCACACCGACCTGACCGACGACATGGTTCGCGATATCGAAGACATGGACGCGATTCTCGACCAGTTCCTGGCGTTTATCCGTGACGGTCGGGACGAGGTGGTGGAAGAGGTCGACCTGACGGACCTGGTCCGTGAGGTGGTGGCGCCCTACAACCAGAACGGCGAGCAGGTTCGCATGCGGTTGGAGCCGATCCAGCCGTTTGCGTTGCGCCGGGTATCGATGAAGCGGTTGCTGAACAACCTGATTGGCAACGCCCTGCATCACGCCGGTTCCGATGTGGAAGTGGCGGCGTATGTTTCCGGGGATACCAGCGCGCCTTACGTGGTGCTGAGTGTGATGGACCGGGGCGCCGGTATTGACCCGGCGGAGCTGGAGGGCATATTCAACCCGTTCACCCGTGGCGACCGTGCCCGGGGTGGCAAGGGCACCGGCCTGGGGCTGGCGATTGTGCGGCGGATTGCTTCGATGCATGGCGGCAATGTTGAGTTGCGCAACCGGCCGGACGGCGGACTGGAGGCACGAGTGCGTTTGCCGCTGGGGCTGATGTTGCCTAGAGACGCGGTCTAGCCAGCAACGAAAAAGCATATGTGGGAGCGGGCTTGTGTGGGAGCCGGGCTTGCCCGCGATGGCATCACCGCGGTTCGCCAGAAAAACCGAGGTGCCTGTATCGCAGGCAAGCCAGCTCCTACAGGGGGTTTAACCCTTGCCTTTGGTGCGCGTCATATTCGGCCCACCATTCTTCTCCAGATGCTGAATGATGATCCCCGCCACATCCTTGCCGGTGGTGGTCTCAATCCCTTCCAGGCCCGGTGACGAGTTCACCTCCATCACCAGCGGCCCGTGGTTGGAACGCAGGATATCCACACCCGCCACACTCAACCCCATGACCTTGGCTGCCCGCAGGGCCGTCATGCGTTCTTCCGGAGTGATCTTGATCAGGCTGGCGCTACCGCCACGGTGCAGGTTGGAACGAAACTCTCCCGGCTTGGCCTGGCGCTTCATCGCGGCGATCACCTTGTCGCCCACCACGAAGCAGCGGATATCCGCACCGCCGGCTTCCTTGATGTACTCCTGCACCATGATGTTCTGCTTGAGGCCCATGAACGCCTCGATCACCGACTCGGCGGCCGTCGCCGTCTCGCACAGCACCACGCCGATGCCCTGGGTGCCTTCCAGCACCTTGATCACCAGGGGTGCGCCGTTGACCATTTCGATCAGGTCGGGAATGTCGTCCGGTGAGTGGGCGAAGCCGGTCACCGGCAAACCAATACCCCGGCGCGACAGCAGTTGCAACGAGCGCAGCTTGTCCCGCGAACGGGCAATGGCCACCGACTCATTCAGGGGGAACACCCCCATCATTTCAAACTGGCGCAACACTGCGCAGCCATAGAACGTCACCGAAGCGCCGATACGCGGGATCACCGCATCGAAGCCTTCCAGCGGTTTGCCCCGGTAGTGGATCTGCGGCTTATGACTGGCAATGTTCATATAGGCGCGCAACGTATCGATCACCACCATCTCATGGCCACGTTCGGTGCCGGCCTCAACCAGCCGACGGGTGGAATACAGACGCGGGTTACGCGACAGCACAGCGATCTTCATGCAACACCTGTGGCAGAGGTAGTAGAGACCGGGAACACCGGCTTGTCTTGAACGTATTTGAGGCCGGGGTTGACCACCAACTGGCCGTCAATCAGAGCCTTGGAACCCAGCAACAGGCGGTAACGCATGGCTTTGCGGCAGGCGAGGGTGAATTCCACACGCCACACCCGATCGCCCAGGGCCAGGGTGGTGCTGATCACATACCGCACCTGGGCCTGGCCGTTGGAGCTTTTAATGGTTTTCATCGCCACCAGCGGCGCTTCACAGCGCCGGTGACGCAGTTGCACCACGCTGCCCAGGTGCGCGGTGAAGCGCACCCACTTTTCACCGTCGCGCTCAAACGGCTCGATCTCGGTGGCATGCAGGCTTGAGGTACTGGCGCCGGTGTCGATCTTTGCGCGCAGGCCCGCCACTCCCAGGTCGGGAAGTGCCACCCACTCACGCAGACCCACAACGGTCAAATGGTCAAATGTCTTCAATATGAATAACCAGCAATTAATTCGCCCAGGCGTCGGGTGATACCTTGGCCAAAGCTTTGAATGCAGGCTTGGCGAACCAGTAGCCCTGCATCAGAAATATTCCACAGTCGGCGAGAAAGTCTCGTTCGCCAGCACTTTCGATGCCTTCGGCGATGACAGTAACGCCCAACTGCTCACAGATTGTGACAATCCCCCGGACGATCACCTGACGGACACGATCACGGTCGACATCGCGGATCAGCGCCATGTCGAGTTTGATCAAGTCAGGTTGGAAATCGGCCAGCAGATTCAGCCCCGAATAGCCCGCCCCGAAATCGTCGATGGCGGTCTTGAAGCCGAATTCGCGGTATTCACGCAGAATATTCGTCAAATGGCGATAGTTATCTACGTGCTCGCTTTCCAGTGTCTCGAAAATCAGGCGATCCAACGGAAAATTATGCGCGCGGGCCGCCTCCAGGGTGCTTCGGATGCACAGTTCTGGTCGATAGACCGCATTGGGCATGAAGTTGATTGAAAGGTGCGTCTGCATATTGAGTGTCGCGGCGGTGGCGATCGCCTTGGTGCGGCATTGCTGGTCGAAACGGTAGCGATTGCTGTCGTTGACCTGATCCAGCACCGACAGCGCGCCCTCGCCATTGACGCCGCGCACCAGGGCTTCATGGGCAAAGACCGACTGGTCGCGCAGGTCCACGATAGGCTGATACGCAAAGGCAAACTCAAAGCCCAGGGGTTCACTTTGCTGGCAACCCGCACAGCCTTGTTTGGGCGAGGTGAGTGAAAGGGGAAAGTCGGTCACACGTTAACCTCGCGAAAACAGGATGCTACCTGGCGTATCTTAGGTGAGCTCAAGGGTTTATGCGTTGAAGGCTTTCAACGGTAAAGTTGCGACATTTTTCAGAGCGAGGAATTCAAGTGGCTCAGAAGCAGGAAGAGGAAGAAAAAGTCCGTTTGGACAAGTGGCTGTGGGCGGCGCGCTTCTTCAAGACGCGGGCCTTGGCCAAGGCGGCTATCGAGAGTGGCAAGGTGCATTGGCGCGGGGAGCGTTGCAAGCCGGGCAAGGAGCCGCGCATTGGCGACGAATTCCAGATTCGTGCCGGTTTTGATGAGCGAACCGTCGTGGTCCAGGCACTCTCGATTGTGCGCAGGGGCGCTCCCGAGGCGCAGGCGTTGTATACCGAAACCGAAGCCAGCATCGCCAAGCGCGAAAACGCGGCGGCGATGCGCAAGGCGGGCTCCCTGGGCATGACCACCGATGGCAAGCCCAGCAAGAAACAACGACGTGACCTGTTCAAGTTTCGCGGCAGTGGCAATGATGATTAACGGGCGAACCGCAGGAGCCGGGCCGGCTCCTGCCACATCCCGTCAAGCGCTGCGAATGACGCTCAAGCGATTAACCAGCGGCACCCGCTGAAACCACTCGAACATGGGGCTCGTCACCCGCAACAGAAACCCCGAAACCCTCGCCGCAAACGGCGTGTAGTAACCCCAGCCCAACGCCAACAGCGCCAGCAACACGCCCCCGATGTAATCGTCTTGCCCCCAATGCGCGCCGGCTACCAGCCGCGGCATCATGAACAGCAATGCCAGTCCCCAGATCACCAGGACCTGCCCGATTCGCTTGGCAAACACGGTCATGAACATCCCCCAGATCAACAACACTGACGCGTGATCCCCCGGGAAGCTCTGGCTGGAGCGGTCCTTCAGTTCCCAGGTTTTTTCAAGGCCGGGGAAATAGTCACTCATCTGGATCGCCCCGCTGATCACCATCGACGGGCTATGGTGTTGCCAGCCCATCTGCGCCGCCAGCTTGGAAAACAGCATGCGGATAAACAGCAACAGCAGCAGAGTACCCAGGAACCCGAAAAACGCCTGGCGTACTTCGATCGCCTTGAACACCCAATCGCCGCGGATCAGCAGCGTCAGCAGAATCACCCCGACCACCGCGTCAAACGGCCGCAAACTGGCCACCGCCCACACATGCAGCCACGTCGGGCTGCTCGCCAAGGGGTCGTTGAGCAGATGAAACAGCCACTCGTCGAAAACCACACAGAGCGCTTGGCCCGCCGGCCAGAGCCAGAAACACAACAGCCCCAGAGCGAGTAAATTGCACAGGGCCAATCGCCCGAGGTTCCACTTGGCTTGGAACAAACCCGGATTGTTCATAAACTGTTTCCTCTTTGCTTTAAAAGCGCTTCGTTTTCCCGTAGAAGGCCGCACCAAAATGGTGCTAAAGCGTGTAATTCTATAAACGTTGTCATCTTTTTGTCATCAATTCAGATACCCAGACCTATGACTGATCTACCGGATACCGACTTCACCCAACGCTTCATCTTCGACGACAGCGACGCCCGCGGCGAACTGGTCGCGCTGGAGCGCAGCTATGCCGAAGTCCTTGCCAAGCACCCCTATCCGGAGCCGGTCGCGCAATTGCTCGGCGAGCTGATGGCGGCTGCCTCGCTGCTGGTGGGCACCCTGAAGTTCGATGGCCTGCTGATCCTGCAAGCGCGCTCCGAAGGCCCGATCCCGCTGCTGATGATCGAGTGCTCCAGCGAGCGCGAAATCCGTGGCCTGGCCCGTTACGACGCCGACCGCATTGCCCCTGACGCGACCCTGGCCGACCTGATGCCGGACGGCGTGCTGGCGTTGACCGTCGATCCGACCGTAGGCCAGCGTTACCAGGGCATCGTCGACCTCGACGGCGAAACCCTGTCCGACTGCTTCACCAACTATTTCGTGATGTCCCAGCAAGTGGGCACCCGCTTCTGGCTCAACGCCGATGGCCATCGCGCCCGTGGCCTGCTGCTGCAACAATTGCCGGCCGACCGCATCAAGGATGAAGAAGACCGCGCCGACAGCTGGGCACACATCACCGCCCTGGCCGGCACCTTGAAAGCCGAAGAGCTGTTGGGCCTGGACAACGAAACCATCCTGCACCGCCTTTACCACGAAGAGGCCGTGCGCCTGTTCGACGTGCAATCCCTGCGTTTCCACTGCAGCTGCTCTCGCGAGCGCTCGGCCACTGCCCTCGTCAGCCTGGGCCTGGAAGATGCGCAGGACCTGGTGGTAGAACACGGTGGCAACATCGAGATCGACTGCCAGTTCTGCAACCAGCGCTACCTGTTCGACGCCGCCGATATTGCTCAATTATTCGCCGGCGCAGGCGTAGACACCCCTTCAGGCACCCGCCACTAAAACGTTTAAGCACAGGTAAATCACCTGACAAACGCCGGATTTCCGCCGTTCTGACCGGAGGGCCCTACTCTTTTTGGGCTTTTCTGGCATAATCCGGCCCACTTTTTTCGCGGTAGTAGTGCGCAACTTTCTACTACAAAACGTTTGGAGCACTCGGCCATAGGCCGACGGGGAACCTCATGACGCAAGCCAATAACGCCGTATACACTGACCTGAGTGTTGACGATCTGGTCAAAGAAGCCCTGCAGCGCGGTGAAGGCGTGCTTGCCGATACTGGAGCGCTGGTCGTAGAAACCGGTCATCGTACCGGCCGTTCGCCAGTCGACCGCTTCATCGTTGAAGAGCCTTCCACCCAGGCTGCCATTGCCTGGGGCCCGATCAACCGCAAGTTCCCGGCCGACAAGTTCGATGCCCTGTGGGCTCGCGTCGAGGCATTCAACAACGCGCAAGAGCATTTCGTTTCCCACGTTCACGTAGGGGCTGCAGAAGACCACTACCTGGCCGTGAAAATGACCACCCAGACTGCCTGGCAGAACCTGTTCGGTCGTTGCCTGTTCATCAACCCGGCCCAGTACAACCCGGCCGGTCGTGACGAGTGGCAAGTGCTCAACGTGGCCAACTTCGAATGCGTGCCAGAGCGTGACGGCACCAACTCCGACGGTTGCGTGATCCTCAATTTCGCCCAGAAAAAAGTCCTGATCGCCGGCATGCGTTACGCCGGTGAAATGAAAAAAGCCATGTTCTCGGTGCAGAACTTCCTGCTGCCGGCTTCCGACGTACTGCCGATGCACTGCGCCGCCAACATCGGCGAAGCCGGCGACGTGACCCTGTTCTTCGGCCTGTCGGGCACCGGTAAAACCACCCTGTCCGCCGACGAAAGCCGTTACCTGATCGGTGACGACGAACACGGTTGGGGCGAGGGCGTGGTGTTCAACATCGAAGGCGGCTGCTATGCCAAGTGCATCGACCTGTCCGAGAAGAACGAGCCGGTTATCTGGAAAGCCATCAAGCACGGCACCGTGCTTGAAAACGTGGTGATCGACGATGCCAAGCACGCCGACTACACCAACGTCAGCCTGACCCAGAACAGCCGCGCCGCCTACCCGCTGGAGCACGTGGCCAAGCGCTCCGAGAAAAACCTCGGTGGCGAGCCAAACGCTGTGATCTTCCTGACCTGCGACCTGACCGGCGTACTGCCGCCCGTGTCGATCCTCAGCGAAGAACAAGCGGCCTACCACTTCCTGTCCGGCTACACCGCACTGGTGGGCTCGACCGAAATGGGCTCGGGCGGCGGCATCAAGTCGACCTTCTCCACCTGTTTCGGCGCGCCATTCTTCCCGCGTCCGGCCGGTGAATACGCAGAACTGCTGATCAAGCGCGTGCGCGGCTTCGGCTCCAAGGTCTACCTGGTCAACACCGGCTGGACCGGCGGCGGCTACGGCGTTGGCAAGCGCTTCAACATCCCGACCACCCGTGGCGTGATTGCAGCGATCCAGAGCGGCGCGTTGATTGGTGCCGAGACCGAGCACCTGGACACCATCAACCTGGACGTGCCGTTGGCAGTACCGGGCGTCGAGACTGGCCTGTTGAACCCACGTAACACCTGGGCTGACAAGGCTGCTTACGACGAAGCCGCGAAAGCGCTGGCGGGTCTGTTCATCGAGAACTTCAAGAAGTTTGAAGTGAGCGATGCGATCAAGGCTGCGGGTCCGAAGTTGTAAGATTCGGCCGTTGTGAAAAAGCCGCCCCTTGTGGGCGGCTTTTTTGTGGGTGAAGGGTCAGTCGACGAGGTGCAAAACCACCGCGCCGACCAGTACCAATACGACCCCGGTTACTTGTACCGCTGACAGTCGCTCCTTGAAAAACACAAACCCCAGAATCGCCGCGATCCCGCCCGATAAGGTACTGATCACCGTCACCACGGAAACCGAGCCGGCCATGGCGCCCCAGGAGAATGCCGAGAACCCGCCGAGGTTCATCAGGCTCGCGCCGGTCAGCGTTGCGCAGTTTTTCAGCGGCGGGATTTTCAGGCCGTCTTTGATTTTGAGCACCATCAACACCAGCACGCACAGGCCTACCAGATAGCCAAGCCAAAGCATCGTGACCGGGCCAAGCGTCGGCAGGGTGTAGCGGCCTTGTACCCAAAAGCTTGTGCCGTAGAGCAACGCTGCGAGCATTGCGTAGGCGATTGAGCGGCTGGAGCTGTTGTGAGGCACGCCGTTGTCCTTGTGGATACTGGAAAGGATCACACCCACCACGCACAGGGCGATGCAGCCGAGCTGGATCAGACTGATGTGTTCGCCGCTGGCCCATGACAGCAAAGTAGTCACGACACCGTAGGACGTCACCAGCGGCGCGACAATGGCCGCTTTGCCCAGCGAGAAGGCCTTGGACAGCGCAAGGGCGCCTGAGACGGTCAGCAGGGCTGCTGCGGCTCCCAGGAGCCACACACTCAAAGGCGCCGCGAGGGATTTGACGAGGAAGGTCGGGAATATGAGCAGCAGCAGGGTCATGATCAGGAAACCCAACGCCTGGCCGAAGTACACCGCGCGTTTTACGCCGACGGCTCGGGCGTTGAGGCCCACGAGGAAGTCCGTGCCGCCCCAGAGCAGGGCGGCCAGCAGGCCCATTAGTACGTCCATGTAAGGTCCTTGTTATTTTTTTGAGGGCTGCGGTGTATCGGCTTATAGGTGTGTCGGCTGTCCTGGCCTCATCGCGGGCAAGCCCGGCTCCCACACTTCAGCTGAGATTTTCCAGGGTTTGGGTGTCCCAGCGCTGAGTCTTGATAGCCAGGTAGAGCATACCGATGGTCAGCGGGATTTTATCGCCGCGACCTTTGGCTCGGCGTTTCAGGAACACATCGAAGACCGGAGGCTGGAAGTAACGATAAGCGTCGTAGTCGTTCAAGTCGACGGCGAAATCCTGTTCCAGCGCCTCCATGAATTGCTTGGCCTCGGTGCCGTCGCAGCCCAGGTCCAGGTTGATTGAGGTTTCAAGGCGGATGGTCTTGTGTTCAGGCAGGCCGATTTCGTCGTGCAGCAGTTGCAGGAGTTGCTGCATGGCGGTGTCTTCGGGGAAGTGGGGGGCCAGGTTCATGGTGGGGGCACGTCGGAGTGGGTGAGGTGGATGGTTACGTTTCAGGCGGAATTTATTTCGTGTGATGAACAGTGCCAGGGCTATCAAGAACAAGGCAATGGGAAGGACGACCCATTGGAGATAGTCGATCATAGGGTCACCCTCCTTGGAACGGTATGACCATGGCAGACAGTGAGTGCTGAGGGCCAATCCCGCCTTCGACCTGGGCATCCATTCCAATGACCACGTCGCCAGCGTGATAGCTTCGATCGATACTTTTCGTGATCAGGCCCACTGCGGTCCCAATCATGCGAGCTGCTGATCTGGAAAAAGGATGGATGGGGGCAGCGAGAGCCCCACCGATCAACAAGGCAATGATGCTACCGCGCTCATTGAGCAAATCAGCGTGCGGTCGTGTCAGCGGCTTGGAAATCGCTATTGTCATCTTGCAAGGCAGGTCGCCGGCCAGCATCTTTTCGTAGAGCTCCGTCAGTCGGTAGTGAACGTCATTCGCGAAGTCTCCCGCGTCTGACAGGCATATGTTGGCCAAGGTGTGTCGATTACCAGGTACTACGCTGAAGCGGACCACCGTGAAGGTGACGCCGTAGTGGCCGATGTGTTGAGTCCTTTCGAGGTTCAAGAGGGTTCTGCCGAGCCAGTTGGAGAGAGGCTAGTTTCGGTCAGGCGGTGGTGGGTCTACGAGATGCGAGAGATTGGTCGAAAGCATTTTGGGAAGAGTAGCGCGGGGTGTGAGGGGATTTCTTACGGATGCTGCCTGCATTTCTGGAATGTCGCGACGTCATGGGCGAGACAGGTCAACTGATCGTTCCCATGCGGAGCGTAGGAAGCGATCGATGTTAGCGCGGGGTGCTGATGCACCGTTCGAAAATCGCCTCCAACCCCCGGTAATCACACGCCACCGCATCAATGTTCGCTGGTATCCACGCTGCGTTCTTCACCAGCCACCAGTTCACTGAAAACCCGGCATTCACGATGATCTGCTCGAACAGAATCCGCTGCGCCCGGCCGTTCCCTTCGCGAAACGGGTGGATCACGTTGAGGTCGCCATAAGCCTCGGCGATCTGTGTCACCAACTCGGCCTGGGTAACGCCGACAAACCAGTTGGCCTGCGCCATGTGCTGGACGATCTTTGCGGCTTCGGGCGGAATACGCTCTGGTGTGCAGAACAGTGTGTCGCCTTTCTGGATGTTGACCGTACGCAGTTCGCCGGCCCAGTCGTAGATGTCTCCGAACAGGGTGCGGTGGATGTGTTGCAGGCGTTCAAGGTCGTAGGGCGGGGGAAACAGTGGCAGGCTGCCTACGGCAATTTCAGACAGTTCCCGCTCGGCCTGGTGCAGGCGCTCTTCGTCGAACAAATCCAGGCGGTTACGCAGGACGCTGCTACCGGGGTAGCAGTACGGGTCCTGGCCCACGCCGTATTTGTCGAGCATCAGCGTGGGGTATTGCGGTACTTGGCGAGGACGGCTTCGCGGGTCGGCAGGGGCTTGTCGACGTCGGCGGGCTGGGTGTCGAACCCTTCCAGGCGCAGGCTGGCCAGGTAGTTGGATCGGCGGATCTTGTCGTAGTGATCCTGTTTTTGCTCAAACGTCAGTTCGGCCATGACAGCGTCCTCTCGGTGCGAAGCTTGATTGTAGCGCAATGGGTTTCGAGATGCGTCCTGCGCGAGGTTGGAACGTTTCCTACTGGTGCCTACTCCATTGCCCAGGCTGTGTATCATCCTGACTCTTTTTAACTTGCGACCTTTCTCGATTCGCTGAATGCGCTGGTCTATGTTTTGGGCTCGTTCAGCGGTCAATGGAGTGACAGCTTATGCACAACACCCTCCAACAGGTCTTTGGTTATCCACAGTTTCGTTTGGGCCAGGAGGCGGCGATCAGCGCCGTGCTGGCCGGCCGTTCGGCGGCGGCGATTTTCCCCACCGGTTCCGGCAAGTCCCTGTGCTATCAACTTTCCGCTGTGTTGCTGCCGCATCTCACGCTGGTGGTGTCGCCGTTGCTGGCGTTGATGCAGGACCAGTTGGGTTTCTTGCAGCGCCACGGTATTTCCGCTGGCAGCATCGATTCGGCCCAGAGCCGGGATGACGCCAATGACGTCATGGCCCGGGCGCGTTCGGGCGAGCTGAAGATCCTGATGGTTTCCGTGGAGCGCTTGAAGAACGAGCGCTTCCGCAATTTCCTGCAAAGCGTGCCGATCTCGCTGCTGGTGGTGGACGAGGCTCACTGTATTTCCGAATGGGGCCACAACTTT
Organism: Pseudomonas sp. 1912-s; assembly: GCF_029269205.1. Taxonomy (NCBI): domain Bacteria; kingdom Pseudomonadati; phylum Pseudomonadota; class Gammaproteobacteria; order Pseudomonadales; family Pseudomonadaceae; genus Pseudomonas; species Pseudomonas sp. 1912-s. Next base: position 79,959 of record NZ_JARIXR010000010.1, read on the forward strand.
CGCCCGGATTACCTGAAGCTGCCGGACTACCAACGCCAGTTCCGCATCCCCCAGGCGCTGCTGTTGACCGCCACGGCCACACCCAAGGTGATCGCCGACATGCAGGCCAAGTTCGCCATTGCGCCGGACGATGTGATCACCACGGGCTTTTACCGCGCCAACCTCAACCTGCTGGTAGAGCCCGTCGCCGGCCAGGACAAGCGTCGACGCCTGGTGGCCTGGATGAAAGAGCGGGCCAATCAGCCGAGTATCGTCTACGTCACCCTGCAGAAAACCGCCGAACAGATTGCCGAGCATTTGAATCGCAACGGCATCCAGGCCGAGGCTTACCACGCAGGGTTGCCCAACGATAAGCGTGAGGGCATTCAGCGGCGATTCATGGGCGGCCAGTCCAATTGCATTGTCGCCACGATTGCCTTTGGCATGGGCATCGACAAAAGCGACATTCGCAACGTGGTGCACTTCGACCTGCCCAAATCCATCGAGAATTACAGCCAGGAAATCGGTCGTGCCGGACGTGATGGGCAGCCGTCTGATTGTCTGGTCTTGGCTAACCGTGACAGCCTCAATATCCTGGAAAACTTTGTGTACGGCGACACGCCGGAGCAGGAAGGCATTCGCCGCGTCCTTGAGGAGATACAGGCGGCCCGTGCTGAAGGGCAGTGGGAGTTTCTACTCCGCTCTCTTTCGGACCACAGCAACATCCGCGAGCTGCCGCTGAAGACCTTGCTGGTGCAGCTTGAGCTCAAGGGCGTGATCGCGCCGCGCTATGCGTTTTACGCCGAATACCGCTTCAAGTACCTGATTGAGCCTGAAGCACTGCTGGCACGTTTTTCCGGCGAGCGGCAGCAGTTTGTCGCGGCAATTATCCAGGTCTGCAAACGGGCAAAAACCTGGGCGACGGTGGATTTCGACGCGCTTTATCAGCAGCATCAGGCCGAGCGCAATCGGGTGGTGAAGGCCCTGGATTACTTCCAGGAACAGGGCCTGATCGAGATGGAAAGCAAGCAGATGACCGAGGTTTACGGCCTGCTGAATACCGACTTCGATCCACACGCGCTGAGCACGGAGTTATACACAGGCTTCAAGCAGCACGAGGTGACAGAGGTGGCGCGGATTCACGCCATGCTGGATCTGTTCGCCACAGAGGAGTGCCTGGGTTACCGCCTGGCGCACTATTTCGGCGATGAAAACGCGCCCCGGCAATGCGGGCATTGTTCGGTGTGCCACGGTAACGTTGCACACTTGCCAGCGCCGCCGAGCTTGCCGCCGCTTGTGGATAAAAACTTCCAGGCGCTGTGCGGTGAATTTATCCACAGGCATCATGAGTACAACGGCCACTTGCCGGGCGCGGAGCGCTTGACGCGGTTCCTGGGCGGGATCAGCGTGCCGTTGTTTACCAAGCTCAAGGCGAAGAGCATTCCAGGCTTCGCTGCGCTTGAGGAATATCCCTATGCCGAAGTGCGGGAATGGGCTGAAGCTCATTTGGACGACTTGTAAATTCACTGACCCGAGATTTGCCCATGTCTGACTCAATGCCGCAGCGCGCCGACTACCGTCACTTCCAGCCGATCATCACGCGCTGGCACGACAACGATGTGTATGGCCATGTGAATAACGTCACCTACTACAGCTTCTTCGACACGGCGGTAAATACCTACCTGATCGAGGAGGGCGGATTGGATATTCATGACGGCGAGGTGGTGGGTTTTGTGGTGAGTTCGGCGTGCGATTACTTCGCGTCGATTGCCTTTCCGGACCGCATCGAGATCGGCCTGCGGGTGGGCAAGTTGGGCAACAGTTCGGTGCAGTATGAGCTGGCGGTGTTCAAGGCTGGCGAAGAGGACGCCTGTGCTGCGGGGAGGTTTGTGCATGTGTTCGTGGACCGGGCGTCGAACCAGCCGGTAACGATTCCAGAAGCGCTGCGAGGTGCCTTGCAGCGCTTGGTGGCTTAACGCCGCTTATGTGGGAGCTGGCTTGCCTGCGATAGCATCGCCGCGATTTGGCTGATACACCGAGGCGACTGCATCGCAGGCTAGCCAGCTCCCACACTATTTTGCTGCGTTTTCCGGAAGGTATTTCCAGTCTTAGCGGTGGCGATAGTGATGCTTGTTCTTGCGATGCCCATAAGCATGCCCGCGCCCGCGATGGTCATCGCGATCATAGCGGCGATCGTCGCGCCCGCGGTAACGACGGTCGTCGTCATCGCTCTTGTTGCCCATGTAGTTGCCCAGCGCGCCACCGGCGCCACCGCCGGCTGCTGCGCCGATCAGGCTGCCGGTGCTGCCGCCGACACTGCGGCCCACCACGTTGCCGCCGGCCGCGCCCAATGCGCCGCCAATGGCCGCTTCGCCACGGCTGCGCTTGTCTGCGCCGACCGCACTGCCGCCGGCGCCGCCGAGGGCTGCACCGATGGCCGAACCGGTGTTACCGCCCAACTGCTGACCTACGACCGAACCTAAAACCCCGCCCAATGCGCCGCCCACACCGGCTTCGGTGGTGCCACCGGCCATGGCTGCGCCACTGACCAGGCCAAGGGACAACAAGAGAATCGAGGAGAACTTCATAGAGGAACCTCAAGAGGATGACGGCGCGATCCTGAGGTTGTATCGAGGCGGAAACAATCGAAACCCGACCAGTGGTATGAGTTGTATACAATTCTATAAGTTGTTGTTTTTTATCGGGAACTTAAGTCGTTTTTGCGAGTCCTTAGTTACTTCGGAACGGCCGCTTTTATGCAAAAGCGGCCTTTTTTGTGCCCGTGAAAAACTCGGGTGCTGCCTGTGGCGAGGTGTCGCTTAGGCCGACTTCGCCATGATCAAGCCGGTCGCACTCGCTGCTTCCAGGCGAATCGCCACGAATTTCGACGTTGGCGTATGGCTCCCATCCCCGGTGCTTTCCAGCGGCACCAGCGGGTTCACTTCCGGGTAATACGCCGCCGCTTGCCCGGCCGGAATATCAAACGCCAGCAAGGTAAAGCCCTTCACCCGACGCTCACGGCCGTCATCCCAGATCGACACGATGTCGGCCTTCTGCCCCGGCTTGAAGCCCAGGCGGATGATGTCGGCTTCATTGACGAACAACACATCCCGTTGGCCCTTGACCCCGCGATAGCGGTCGTCCAGGCCATAGATGGTGGTGTTGTACTGATCGTGGGAGCGCATCGACTGCATGATCAGATCCGGCAGTTGCCCGGTGTTGCGGGTGCGTTCGTGCACCAGATCCTTGGGCAGGATGTTCGGGCGGAAGTTGGCGCGGCCCGACGGGGTATTCCAGCGACGTGCGCCGGCGGAGTTGCCCAGGTAGAAACCGCCCGGGTTTTTCAGGCGCTCGTTGAAGTCCTTGAAGCCCGGAATGGTGTCGGCGATCAGGTCGCGAATGCGGTCGTAATCGGCCACCAGCCAGTTCCAGTCCACCGGCTTGCTGCCCAGGGTGGCGGCGGCAATGCCAGCGAGAATCGCAGGCTCGGATTTCATCTGCTTCGACAGCGGCTGCAACTGCCCGTTGGAGGCGTGGACCATGCTGAACGAGTCTTCCACGGTCACCGCTTGCGGGCCTTCGGCCTGAATGTCGATGTCGGTACGGCCCAGGCACGGCAGGATCAATGCGTCTTTGCCGTGCATCAGGTGGCTGCGGTTGAGCTTGGTGCTGATCTGCACGGTCAGGTCGCAATTGCGCAGCGCTTCAAAGGTGCGCGGGCTGTCCGGCGTGGCTTGGGCGAAGTTGCCGCCCAGGCCGATAAACACTTTGGAGCGGCCTTCGAGCATGGCGTGGATTGCTTCCACCACGTTATGACCGTTGTCTCGCGGTACCTGGAACTGGAAGCGACGCTCCAGGGAATCAAGGAACGCCACCGGTGGCCGCTCGTTGATGCCCATGGTGCGGTCGCCCTGCACGTTACTGTGGCCACGCACCGGGCACAGGCCGGCGCCTGGGCGTCCGATATTGCCGCGCAGCAGCATCAGGTTGGCGATTTCCTGGATGGTCGGCACCGAGTGGCGATGTTGGGTGATGCCCATCGCCCAGCACATGATCACGTTCTTGCCTTTGGCGTACATGCGCGCCGCTTGCTCGATCTCCACCAGGGTCAGGCCGGACTGTTCGACGATTTCATCCCATGAGGTGTCGTCGATCTTGCCCAGGTAATCCAGCACGTTGGCGGTGTGTTCGTTGAGGAAGTCGTGGTCGAACACGGCCTCTTTGCCTTCGGCCTGGGCCTGGCGCTCCCACAGCAGCAGGAATTTCGCCATGCCGCGCAGAATGGCCATGTCGCCACCCAGTGCCGGGCGGAAGTAGGCGGTGTTGGTCGGCTTGTCGCCGTTGGTGAGCATTTCCAGCGGGTGTTGCGGGTGCTGGAAGCGCTCCAGCCCACGCTCTTTCAGCGGGTTGATGCACACCACCTGGGCGCCACGTTTTACCGCTTCGCGCAGCGGTTCGAGCATCCGTGGGTGGTTGGTGCCCGGGTTCTGGCCCCAGACAAAAATCGCGTCCGCATGTTCGAAGTCATCGAAGGTCACGGTGCCTTTGCCCACGCCGACGCTTTGCGCCAGGGCCACGCCGCTGGCTTCGTGGCACATGTTCGAGCAGTCCGGGAAGTTGTTGGTGCCGTAGGAGCGCACGAACAGTTGATACAGATAAGCCGCCTCGTTGCTGGCCCGGCCCGAGGTATAGAACTCGGCCATGTCCGGGTTTGGCAGTGCATTGAGGTGCTTGCCGATCAGGTCGAACGCCGACTCCCAACTGATGGGCTTGTAACGGTCGGTTTCGGCGTCGTAGCTCATTGGCTCGGTCAGGCGGCCCTGATACTCAAGCCAATAGTCGCTCTGCTCCAGCAGCGCGCTGACGCTGTGCTTGGCGAAGAATGCCGCGTCGACCCGGCGCTTGGTGGCTTCCCAGTTGACCGCCTTGGCGCCGTTCTCGCAGAACTTGACCATGCCGCTTTCCGGCGAGTCGCCCCAGGCGCAGCCCGGGCAGTCGAAGCCGCCGTTCTGGTTGGTCTTGAGCATCATGCGGATGTTTTTCAGCGCGTTGTCACTGGTCAGCCAGGCTTGCGCCACGCTGATCAGTGCGCCCCAGCCACCGGCCGGGCCTTTGTAGGGCTTGTAGCGCGGGGTGGGTTTGTCGTCGGCTTGATGATGAGTGCTCACGCTTGATTCTCCATCGCAGGGCTATAGACCCGCGGCGCACTTTTCTGCGGCAGGTGGATGAGATTGAGGTTGTGCCGGCGGGCCCATTGCAGGGCCAGGCCGGTGGGCGACGAAAGGCTGACCAGGGTCTGGATGCCTGCGCGCAATACTTTCTGGATCAGTTCGAGGCTGCAGCGACTGGTGACAATCGCCAGGCCGCCGTCGGTCGGAATTTTTTGGCGAATCAGCGCGCCGATCAGCTTATCGAGGGCGTTATGCCGGCCGATGTCTTCGCGGCCCAGCAGCAATTCACCCTGGTTGTTCATGAACACCGCCGCATGCACCGCGCCGCTGTATTGGCCCAAGGGCTGGAACGCGCTGATGCGCTGGCGCAGGCCCTCCAGCCATTCGGCGGGCGGCAGGGGCGCGCCGGGCAGCACCTTGAGGTTGGGCAGCGCCTGTTCCACCGCTTCTACGCCGCACAGGCCACAGCCGCTGGTGCCCGCCAATTGCCGGCGCTGCTGTTTCATGTTCCAGAAGGCACGGCTGGAGATCTGCACCTGCGCGTATTGGGTCGAGCCCGACCCGCTGATTTTCAGGTCATAAATGTCGCTAACGTCTTCGATAATGCCGCTACCGACGCTGAAGCCGACAATAAAATCTTCAAGGTCGGTCGGCGTCACCAGCATCACCGCCTGGCTGATGTCGTTGTAGGCAATCGCCAACGCCACTTCTTCGGCGAGCGCGGTGCTGGCCGATTCGGTGTGTTCGAGATTACAAAACTGGTAGCTCTGGCTGGCGGCGGGCGCGGGCGTTTCGAGGGCGGGCGCCGCGCAAACTGGGCGCTGGGCGTTCATTGGGCATTACCACCGGGAGTATTCAGCTGTAAGACTAGGCGCGACAAAGGGTCGCGTCTAATCGTCAGTACTGATCTACCGATAGATGACGTCGATCAAGGCGCCGGCAGCGATTTCTGATACAGCGCAAAACAGGCTTCTGCCAACGCCGAACGCGGTGCGCTGCGACGCATGATCAGCCCCAGGCGGGCCAGAGTGTGAGCGTCTTCAATGGGTTGCAGGCGCAGGTGCTCGGTGAGCGCATCGAGGCCGCCGTCCAGCGGCATCACCGCGCAGCACAGGCCGCCGTGCACGGCTTGTAACAATTGATGGACGGCATCGGTCTGCAACAGCGGCTGCGGGTTGAGGCCGCGGCTGTGGAAATTGTGGTCGATGGACTGGCGAAAGTGCATGCCGCTGGTGAGCATGCCCAAGGGCAGTTCGATCAGCGCTTCCCAGCTCAGGGGCTTGTCACCGAAGCTGAAGAACCGTTGGTCGTACAGCAGACCCATGCGGGTTTCGCCCAGGGCCAGGGAGTCGAAACGCTCGGCGTCCAGGCGTTCGAGGTACGACACGCCGAGGTCCAGGCGGTTGCTCGCCAGTTGTTCGAGGATTTGCTCGGAACTCAGGGCTGACAACTCGAAGCGCAGGCTCGGGTGCTCTTTATGCAGTTTCTGCATCAATGCCAGCGGATCGAAGCTCGACAACGGCACCACGCCCAGGCGCAACGTACCCACCAGGTTGCCGCGACAGGCCGCCGCTTCGGCCTGCAGACCGTCGTACGCCGCCAGCACCGTGCGTGCCCAGGCCAACACGCGTTCACCCGGAGCGGTAAAGCCTTCGAAGCGCTGGCCACGATTGACCAGCGGAAGATCAAGCTCTTCTTCCAGGCTGCGCAGGCGCATCGACAGGGTCGGCTGGGTGATATGGCAGCGTGCAGCGGCCTGGCCGAAGTGACGGGTTTCGTCGAGGGCGATGAGGAATTTCAGCTGCTTGATGTCCATCTTCGCTCCAGGGCGTTGTCCAGGTGGGGATTCTAGCGCGTTTGGGTCTGTGGTCAGGAGCGGTAGGAGTTATCCGGTCTTTGGTCAGGCAGGAACCCGATTCTGTAGGACTGGTCTAGTCTTTGGCATCTGGAATTCATATCCCAAGGAGAGCGCACCATGAGTATTTTCAGTTTTGTTAAGGAAGCAGGCGAGAAGTTGATTGATCTGTTGACGCCGGGTAATGCCAACGCGAGCGAGCAGTTGAAAGATCACGTGGCCAAGGTCGGGTTGGGTAACCCCAATGTGCAAACCACCGTTGACGGTGACAAGGTGACCGTGACCGGTGAAGTCGCCAGCCAGGAAGAGAAAGAGAAAATCCTGTTGGCGCTGGGCAACATCGCTGGCGTTGCGAGTGTTGATGACCAGATCACCGTGTCCGGTCCAGTTGTCGCTGCCGCCCGCTTTGTAGTGGTGAAAAAGGGCGACACCCTGAGTGCGATTTCGCTGGCGGTGTATGGCAACGCCAACCAGTACAACAAAATCTTCGAGGCCAACAAGCCGCTGCTGTCCCATCCGGACAAAATCTACCCAGGGCAGACGCTGCGTATTCCTGAGTAATACGCGGACCAAATGTGGGAGCGGGCTTGCTCGCGAATGCGGTGGATCAGTCAATATATTCAGTGGCTGACACATCGCATTCGCGAGCACGCCCGCTCCCACATTGGATCTTCAGCGTTGTTACAAACCTACGATCAATTCCCGATAATCCCCAACCGCTGCAAACTCCGCCGTGTCCTTAGGCCCCTTCCGGCTGTCCGGTTCTTTCACGGCCAGCAAATGCCTTACGCCAAAATCCCGGGCACTGCGCAGGATCGGCAAGGTGTCATCGATAAACAGGCTACGGGCCGGGTCGAAGGCGATGTCGGCGTGCAGGGCGTCCCAGAACTGCGGGTTTTCCTTGGCGAAACCGTAGTCATGGGAACTGATCAGCCGCTCGAAATAAGGCGCCAGTTCGATGCGTTCCAGCTTTAACGATAGCGAGTCCCGATGGGCATTGGTGATCAGGAGCACCCGCTTGCCGGCCTGTTTGATTGCCGCCAGGAAGGTATCGGCGTCCGGGCGCAAGGCGATCAGGTGTGCGGTTTCCAACTTGAGTTCACGTACCGGGATCTTGAGTTCGGCGCTCCAGAAATCCAGGCAATACCATTGCAACTGTCCGGCGTTACGCTCAAACAGCGGCTGCAGTTCCATTTCGGCCATGGCCCGGCTCACGCCATGCAGTTCGGCGTAGCGCTGGGGCAGGTGCTCCATCCAGAAGTGGTTGTCGAAGTGCAGGTCGAGCAAGGTGCCGTCCATGTCCAGCAGGACGGTGTCGATGGCGTGCCAGGGCAGTGGAGGCATAAAGAACACTCATGTAAGAAAAGATATCCGACGAAGACAATCGGAAAAGCCACGGTATAGTAACCCGATCACGCCAAGGAGCCGCTCATGCGCCAGAAACCCACCGTCCTCGCCCGCGAAATAGTCGCCAGTAGCCGTTTGTTCCGCGTGGAGGAGTTGCAATTGCGCTTTTCCAATGGCGTGGAGCGGACCTACGAACGCCTGGTGGGCAGGGGAGCCGGTTATGGCGCGGTCATGATCGTGGCGATGATCGACGCGGACCATGCGCTGTTGATCGAAGAGTATTGCGGCGGCACCGACGAGTACGAACTGTCATTGCCCAAGGGCCTGATCGAGCCGGGTGAAGACGTGTTGGCAGCGGCAGACCGGGAGCTCAAGGAAGAAGCCGGTTTTGGCGCCCGCCAGTTGGAACACATCACCGAACTGTCGCTGTCCCCCGGCTACATGAGCCAGAAAATCCAGGTGGTACTGGCCACCGAACTTTACGAAGAGCGCCTGGAAGGCGACGAGCCGGAGCCGATGCGCGTTGACCGGGTGAACCTGCGGGAGCTTTCGCAGTTGGCGCAGAACGAGCAGTTCAGCGAGGGCCGCGCCTTGGCGGCGCTGTATCTGGTACGCGACCTGTTGACCCAGCGTGGAGCGTTCCAGCCATGAGCGAACTGTTCCTGGGTCACCCGTTTATTGCCCCCGTGATTGAATTGGCCCGCCAGGCCGGCGAGGCCATCCTGCCGTATTGGCGTGCCGACGTGGCCGTGACCACCAAGACCGATGATTCACCGGTCACCGCCGCCGACCTCGCCGCCCACCATCTGATCCTCGCCGGGCTTACAGCCCTGGACCCGAGCATTCCGGTGCTGTCGGAAGAAGACGCCGATATCGACCAAAGTGTGCGCGCTGGCTGGCAGCGCTGGTGGCTGGTGGACCCGCTGGATGGCACCAAGGAGTTCATCTCCGGCAGTGAGGAGTTCACCGTCAACATCGCCTTGATCGAACAGGGCCGCGTGGTGTTCGGCGTGGTATCGATGCCTACCAGTGGTCGGTGCTACTTCGGTGGTGCCGGCCTGGGCGCCTGGCGCTCCGATGTGAGTGAGCCGCCCAAACAGATTCAGGTGCGCCAGACGCCCGCAGCGGGTGAGGCGTTTACCGTGGTTGCCAGCCGTCGGCACAGCAGCCCCGAGCAGGAGCGTTTACTGGCCGGTTTGAGCGTGGGATTGGGCGAATTGAAGCTGGCAAATATCGGCAGTTCGTTGAAGTTTTGCCTGCTGGCCGAAGGCAGCGCCGACTGCTACCCGCGCCTGGCGCCGACCTCGCAGTGGGATACCGCTGCGGCACAAGGCGTGCTGGAAGGAGCGGGCGGTGAAGTGCTTGAACTGGATGGGCAGCCGTTCAGTTACCCGGCGCGGGCGTCGTTGTTGAACCCGTTCTTTCTGGCATTGCCGGCTAAAGCGGAGTGGCGTGAGCGGCTGCTGACTCTGGCCCGATCTTAAGCACAGCGCCGATCAAAAATGTGGGAGCGGGCTTGCTCGCGAAAGCGGTCTTTCAGTGCCAGATGTATCAACTGACAGATTGCATTCGCGAGCAAGCCCGCTCCCACATTTGTTATGTGTGCAGGACGTACTGCCCGGTAAAGGCCACGGCCCGCTCTTCACTGCCCTCGTTGACGATCCACGTCTCCAACGCCAAGCGCGCCCGGCCGTAACGCTTGTAGGTGGCCAAAAACCGCTTCCACACCTTTTCATCAGGTGCCTGGCACACCGCCGTCGCATCCGTGGTCACCGGCAGCGGATAACTGATCTGCCCTTCCTGAATCACGATGTGCCCGTCTTCGATTCCTTCCTCGCGCAACTGCAAATGCAGCCAACCCCAGCCCGCCAGTACGGCGCCGCAATACAGGCTGCCGCCAAACATGGTGCTCTTGTGGTTGATGTTGGCTTCCAGCGGCAAGCGCAGTTGCAGTTGCCGGTCCTGCCAGTCGAGCACCTTGAGGCCCATTTCCCGGGTCAGGGGAATGTCGTGGTGAAGGATCGATTCCAGGTAACGGCTATCGCGACTCATGGTGGCCTCGTGGCAGGGGGAAAAGGGTCATTCGTCGTCAGCGTGACTGTTGCCGCTGTCGGCGAAATTCAGCCCGTGCTTGCGCAGTTTGTCGTGCAGGGTCTTGCGCGGTACGCCCAGGGCTTCGGCGAGGCTGCGCATGGAGTTGTGGCTGCGTGCCAGTTCGGCGGCGATCAGGCTTTTTTCAAACTGCTCGACCTGTTCGCTCAACCCGCCGGGCGTGCTGGTCAGGACGCCGGCCGAAGGGTTGTCCGGGGTGCTGTCCAGCGCCAACTCAAGGCCCAGGGCGAAACGCTCCGCGGCGTTTTGCAGCTCGCGCACATTGCCCGGCCAGCTGTGACGCAACAGCAGCGCGCGTTGCCCCGGTTGCAGCTCTTTCATGGGTAGCCCGTGGCGGGTGCTGGCTTCGTCGGCAAAGTGCTGGAACAGCATCAGCGCATCCTCGCCCCGCTCGCGCAGTGGCGGAATGCGCAGCGGCGCGACGTTGAGGCGGTAATACAAGTCGGCCCGGAAGCGCCCCTGGTCGGCGGACTGGCGCAGGTCTTCCTTGGTGGCGGCGATGATGCGGATATCCAGCGGGATCAACTGATTGCCCCCCAGACGTTCCACCACGCGCTCCTGCAACAGCCGTAGCAGTTTGACCTGTACATCCAGGCTCATGCTTTCGATTTCATCCAGAAACAGCGTGCCGCCGTTGGCAAATTCGAACTTGCCGATGCGCCGCTTCTGGGCGCCGGTAAAGGCACCCGGCTCATGCCCGAACAACTCGCTTTCCACCACCGACTCGGCCAACGCCCCGGCGTTGATCGCCACGAACGGGCCGCTGCGGCGGTTCGACAGGTCGTGCAGCGCACGCGCCACCACCTCTTTGCCGGCGCCGGTCTCGCCGAGGATCAGCACATCAGCCTTGGTCGCCGCCAGCGCGCCGATCTGCTCGCGCAGGCGCAGCATCTGCGGTGAGTGCCCCACCAGGCGCGTGCTCAATTGCTGGCGGTCACTGAGGGCCAGGCGCAGGCTGCGGTTGTCCAGCACCAGGCGGCGCAGGGCCAGGGCGCGGCGCACGCTGTCGAGCAGGGCGTCGCTGGCGAAGGGTTTTTCCAGGAAATCATAGGCGCCGGTTCGCATGGCTTGCACCGCCAGCGGCACGTCGCCGTGGCCGGTGATCAGCAGCACCGGCAGCTCCGGGTCCTGGGCATGAAGCTCCCTCAACAGTTCCAGGCCGTCCATGCCGGGCATGCGAATGTCGCTCACCACCACCCCTGGCCAATCCCGGGACAGGCGCGACGTCAGGCCCTGGGCTTCGCCGAGGGTCAGTACTTTCAGCCCGGCCAGGTCCAGGGTCTGGCACAGGGCCTGACGCAGGTGTGGATCATCGTCGATCAACACCACCTGAATCTGGTTATCGATACTCATACACTGCGGTCCTCGGACGGTTGCAGACTGACACCCGGTGCTCCGGCGCGCAGTTTCAAGGTTAACAGCGCGCCACCTTCCTTGTGGTTGGCGAACAACAGTTCACCGCCAAAGGCGCGCATCAGGGTGTCGCAGATCGCCAGGCCCAACCCCAGGCCCTGGGTGCGGGTCTTGGTGGTGTAGAAGGGCTCGCTGGCGCGGCCCAGGGCTTCCATGCAGAACCCCGGGCCGTTGTCGCGAATGTACAGGTTGACGCCCTGTTCGGTGGTCTGGGCACTCAACCAGAGTTTTCGCGGCGGGCCTTTTTCGGTCAGGGCGTCCAGGGCATTGGCCAACAGGTTGCCCAGCACCTGGCGCAGGCGGGTTTCCCCGGCGGCCACCCACAAGGTTGCCTCGGGCAGGTCGCGGATCAGCTCCACTTCCATCGCCCGCCGCCGTTTGGCCAGCAGCGCCAGCGCATCGTCCAGCGCCGGTTGCAGGGCCACGCTCTCCGGCGCATGCCGGTCGCGCCGGGCGAAGGCGCGCAAGTGGGCGATGATCGAGGCCATGCGTCCGGTCAATTCGCTGATCAGCTTGAGGTTGCCACGGGCGTCGTCGGTGCGCTCGTGGTCGAGCAAAATCCCGGCGTTTTCCGCGTAGCTGCGAATCGCGGCCAGCGGCTGGTTAAGCTCGTGGCTGATGCTCGCCGACATGGTGCCCAGCGCCGACAACTTGCCGGCCTGTACCAAGTCATCCTGGGCGCGCACCAGTTCCTGCTGGGCATGTTCACGCTCCAGCACTTCCTGTTTCAGGCGCCGGTTGAGGCCTTCGAGGTCGCTGGTCCGTTCGATCACGCGCATTTCCAGCTCGCGACGGGCCTTGGCTTCGAAGGCGATGCGCTCCAGGTAGTGACGACGGCGCTGCATCATCAGGCCGAGCAGCAGCATCAGCACCAGCAAGGTGGCGCCCCCTACCGCAACCACGGTACGCACCGGGCGGCTGATTAACGTGCGCGGGGCGAGAATTTCGACCTTCCAGCCGGTTTCGGCGATGTCGGTGGACTGGCGCACCCAGGCCGTGGAACTGAGGTTCAGCGGCTGCGGGTCGCGGGTCGGGTACGGCTGGATGGCGATGATGGCGCGGCGTTCTTCGTCGGTCAGCGGCCGAGTGGCGCGGAATCGCCATTGCGGGCGCGACGTGAGGATCACCACGCCGTTGTGGTCGGTCACCAGCAGTTGTTCGGGTGTATTGCCCCACAGGCTTTCGGTGTGGTCCAGGTCGACCTTGACCACCAGCACGCCGATGATCGTGTCGCCATCGCGCACGGCGGCCGCGAAGAAGTAGCCGCGCTTGGCCGAGGTGGTGCCCAGCCCGAAGAATCGCCCCAGGCGCCCGGCCATGGCTTCGCTGAAGTAGGGACGGAAGGAAAAATTACGCCCGACGAAGCTGTCCTGTTTGTCCCAATTGGACGCGGCGAGGGTCTTGCCGGTGGTGTCCATCAGGTACATCACTTCCACCCCGGCCTGGGCGGCGACGTCCTTGAGCAGGTGGTTGGCGTTGACCAGGTTGGTGCTGACGTGAGGTGCGTCGATGGCGGTGCGCAGGGCCGGCAGGTCGCCGAGGATCTGCGGCAACACTTCGTAGCGATGCAGGGTGCCCAGCAGGTTGGCGACGTAGAGGTCCAGCGTCTGGCGGTTCTGCCCGGCCAGTTCGCTGCGGTAATAACGCTCGGCCAAGTGCTCCAGAGGCCACAACAGCGGTGCCAGGCAAAGCGCCAGCAAGGCCAGGCTGCGCCAGCGGGGTCTTCGCGGAAGGGGTGGAGTCATGGGAGTCGTGCGCCTGTGGGTACAGGCGCATTATGCCTACGCCTGCTCGGCAAGACACTCGCGCAATGCGTCGTGCCATTGCGGCTGCGAGACGTGCCACTGTTGTTGCAGGCGGCTGCAATCCAGGCGCGAGTTCAGCGGGCGCTTGGCGGGCGTTGGATAGGCGCTGGAAGGGATCGCCTCCAGTTCGGCGCACGCCTTGCCTTCGATGCGCAATTGCTCACCAATGGCCTGGGCAAAGCCGAACCAGGAGGTCTCGCCCTGGGCGGTCAGGTGGTAGATGCCCCAAGCCCCGGCCTGGCCCGCTTGCCAGTGTTCGATCAGCGCGCGTGTACTGTTGGCGATGGTGCCGGCCCAGGTCGGTGCACCGATCTGGTCGGCAACGATGCGCATCTGCGGTTTTTCCTGCAGCAGGCGTTGCATGGTCAGCAGGAAGTTCTTGCCGTGGGTCGAGTAGACCCAACTGGTGCGCAGGATCAGGTGTTCACCGCCGACGGCCGCGATCGCCTGTTCGCCCGCCAGCTTGCTCGCACCGTAGACGCCCAGCGGGTGGGTGGCATCGTCCTCGTTGTAGGGCGCGGCCTTGCTGCCGTCGAACACGTAGTCGGTGGAATAGTGAATCAGCGGAATGCCCAGCGCCTTGGCTTCCTCGGCGAAAATCCCGGGCGCGGTGGCGTTGATGGCGAAGGCCACGTCCGGCTCGCTCTCGGCTTGATCGACGGCCGTATGGGCGGCTGCGTTGATGATCAAGCCCGGGCGATGGGCGCGCACTTGCTGGCGTATTTGCTCGGGATGCGTCAGGTCAAGCTGATCGCGGCCCAGCACGATCAACTCGCCCAGGCCCTGGAGGCGCTGTTGCAGCTCCCGGGAGACCTGGCCGTGCTGGCCGCTGATGAGGATTTTCAACGGGGCGCTCATGGGAACAGGTCGGCTTCTTTCAGGCTTTTACCGTTTTGGTCCTTGGCGGACAAGGTTGGCGTGCCGGTCAGTTGCCAGTCGATGTTGAGCTCTGAATCGTCCCAGCGAATGCACCGTTCGGCGGAAGGTGTGTAGTAGTCCGTGGTTTTGTAGAGGAATTCGGCGTAGTCGCTGAGCACTACAAATCCATGGGCAAACCCCGGTGGAATCCACAGCTGGCGATTATTCTCGGCGGACAAGCGAACGCTCGCCCATTTTCCGAAGTGCGGTGAGCTGCGGCGGATATCCACCGCAACGTCCAGCACTTCACCAGCAGTTACACGCACCAGTTTGCCTTGAGCGTGTTCTACCTGATAGTGCAGGCCACGCAGCACACCTTGTTGCGAGCGCGAGTGGTTGTCCTGCACAAACTCTTGTTGCAAACCGGTTGCCTGGGCGAAAGCCCGGGCGTTGAAGCTCTCATAAAAAAAACCGCGTTGGTCGCCAAAAACCTTCGGCTCGATGATCAAGACACCGGGCAGCTCAGTGGCGTTTACATTCATTTAGTTTCCCCAGCGAGGGTGAACAAGTATTGACCATAGCCGGTTTTGCCAAAATATTTGGCCCGTTCCAACAAATAGTCGCGGTCGATCCAGCCGTTCTCGTAGGCGATTTCTTCCAGGCACGCCACTTTCAGGCCCTGGCGGTGTTCAATAGTCTGCACGTACGTCGACGCTTCCAGCAGGCTGTCGTGGGTGCCGGTGTCGAGCCAGGCGAAACCACGGCCGAAGCGTTCCACATGCAGGTCGCCACGTTTTAGGTAGGCGTTGTTGACGTCGGTGATCTCCAGTTCGCCGCGTGGCGATGGTTTGACCGCCTTGGCAATCTTGATCACGTCGTTGTCGTAGAAATACAGGCCGGTAACGGCATAGCTCGACTTTGGCTTCGCCGGTTTTTCCTCGATGGAAAGCGCGCGGCCCTCGCTGTCGAAATCGATCACGCCAAAACGCTCCGGGTCCTTGACCCAGTAACCGAACACCGTAGCGCCAGATGGGCGTTCGGCAGCCGTGCGCAGTTGGTCGCCGAAGTGCTGGCCGTGGAAGATGTTGTCGCCCAGGATCAGGCATACGGGATCATCGCCGATAAATTCTTCGCCAATCAAAAACGCCTGGGCCAGGCCGTCCGGCGACGGTTGCTCTGCGTACGTGAAACGCACACCAAACTGGCTGCCATCGCCCAACAGATTGCGGTACTGCGGCAAATCCACCGGCGTGGAGATCACCAGGATTTCCTTGATTCCGGCCAGCATCAACACCGAGATCGGGTAGTAGATCATCGGTTTGTCGTACACCGGCAACAACTGCTTGGAGACGCCCAGGGTAATGGGGTGCAAACGGGTGCCGGAGCCACCGGCCAATACGATTCCCTTCATCATGCGATCAGATCCTTCATGTCAGTGTTGCCCAGTCGTTCGCCCTGATAACTGCCGTCCTGCACCCTGCGGCACCATTCCAGGTTATCGAGGTACCACTGCACGGTTTTGCGCAGGCCGGTTTCAAAGGTTTCCTCGGGCACCCAGCCCAGTTCGCGCTCGATCTTGCTGGCATCGATCGCGTAGCGCTGGTCGTGGCCCGGGCGATCCTTGACGAAGGTGATCAGGTCGGTGAATTTCTCGACGCCCGCCGGGCGCTGTGGCGCCAGTTCTTCCAGCAGGCCGCAGATGCTGCGCACCACGTCGATGTTCTTCTGCTCGTTGTGGCCGCCGATGTTGTAGGTCTCGCCCACCACACCTTCAGTCACCACTTTGAACAGCGCACGGGCGTGGTCTTCGACGAACAGCCAGTCGCGCACCTGCAGGCCATCGCCATACACCGGCAGCGGTTTACCCGCCAGGGCGTTGAGGATCACCAGCGGGATCAGCTTCTCGGGGAAGTGGAACGGCCCGTAGTTGTTCGAGCAGTTGGTCAGCAGCACCGGCAGGCCGTAAGTGCGCTGCCAGGCGCGCACCAGGTGATCGGACGCGGCCTTGCTGGCGGAGTACGGCGAGCTCGGCGCGTAAGGTGTGGTTTCGGTGAAGAGGTCATCGACGCCGTGCAGGTCGCCGTACACTTCATCGGTGGAAATGTGGTGGAAACGGAAGGCGCTTTTGGCCGGCTCTTCGAGCGACTGCCAATAGGCGCGTGCGGCCTCCAGCAGGCTGTAGGTGCCGACGATATTGGTCTGGATAAAATCCGACGGGCCGTCGATGGACCGGTCCACGTGGGACTCGGCCGCCAGGTGCATGATCGCGTGCGGCTCAAAGCGCGCCAGCACGGCACTGACGGTGGCCTGGTCGATGATGTCGGCCTGGACGAACTCATAGCGGCTATTGGTCGCGATGCTGGTCAGCGACTCAAGATTGCCTGCATAGGTCAGTTTGTCGAGGTTGAGCACTTCGTGCTCGGTGTGTTGAATCAGGTGTCGGATCAGAGCGGAACCGATAAATCCGGCGCCGCCGGTGATGAGAATGCGCATGTCGGAAGCCCTTTTCCTTAGACGGACATTAAGCGAATGGAGCATAGCTTGAGTTGTGAAGCGAGGCGGTGCAAGGGGCGAGGGCAATTTGCGTGCCGAAACACCGCATTTGCAGGGGTTGCGTAACCCCCGTAAACAATGGCGATATAAGCGCCTGATAAAAAACACCAGGGGTCGTCACATGTTGCTCGCCACGTTGATTCATCGCGCCAGTCTGCCATGCCCGCAAGTCGGACCGGACCCTGCGGCGCGGCTACTGGAGCAGCATTACGACCTCGGCGGCGCGCTAAAGTCCCTCGGCAGCCAGCAAGATCTCAACTACCGCATCGACAGTGACCGAGGCCGCTTTGTGCTGAAAATCTGCCGGGGCGACTATGCCGCCGTCGAGTTGCAGGCCCAGCACGCCGCCCTCAAGCACTTGCAGGAACATTCGGACGTGCGGGTCCCCAAGGTGATCACGTCCCTTGACGGCGAAGAACTGCTGACCGAAACCGTCGCGGGGCACACCGTGCACCTGCGGTTACTGGACTACATAGACGGCCAGCCGCTCACTCACCTGCCTCATCTGGGCCGCGAGGTGATCGCAGGTTTCGGCGAACTGTGCGGGCGGATGAGCCTGGCGCTGGCCGGTTTCGAGCATCCGGGCCTGGAACGCACCCTGCAATGGGACCCGCGTCATGCCCTTGAGCTGATCAACCATCTGCTCTCGACCCTCGAAAATCTCCCCCAGCGGGCTGCGCTGGAGCAAGTGGCCGAGCAGGTGGAACGCCGTGTGCGGCCTTTGGCCGATCACCTGCCGTGGCAGGCCGTGCACATGGACATCACCGATGACAACGTGGTCTGGCAGCGCGACGCCCAGCGGCATTGGCAGGTGCAGGGTGTGATCGATTTCGGCGACCTGGTGCACACCTGGCGCATTGCCGACCTGTCGGTGACCTGTGCGGCACTGCTGCACCATGCCGAGGGTGATCCGTTCGCCATCCTGCCGGCGATCCAGGCATGCCACGCGATTACCCCGTTGCAGCACGAAGAGCTGCTGGTGCTGTGGCCGCTGATCGTCGCGCGGGCTGCGGTGTTGGTGCTGAGCAGTGAACAGCAGCAGGGCCTGGACCCGGATAACGCCTACCTGCTGAAGAACGCCGAGCATGAGTGGGAAATTTTCAACGTGGCGACATCGGTGCCCTTTGAGCTGATGGAGGCGGCGATCCTGAGGAGTGTCGGTGCCCAGTTGCCGCCGATTGTCGGCGAAGGGTTCGCGCCGTTGCTGCCGGGGCTGGTTGGACGTGAGTTCGCGCTGATCGACCTGGGCGTGCTCAGCCCGCATTTCGAGGCGGGGAATTGGCAGCAGGAAGGTATTGATCGACGGCTTCTAGAGGAGGCGGCCCTGGTGCATGGGCTGGCCGCGAGTCGTTATGGCCAATATCGGCTGTCCCGCACCCAGCCCGACAGCGCCATCGAACCGGACACCTTCCCGCTTCACGTAGAGCTGCACATGCCCCTGGGCGCCACGGTGGAGGCGCCGTTTGCCGGCACCTTGCGTTACGCCGCCGACGGCCTGCTATGCCTGCACAGTGCGCAGTTGAGCGTTCGGTTGTGGGGCGTGAACGCCTTGTTGCAGCACGGCGCGGCGGTGGTAAAGGGCCAAGTGCTCGGCGAGGTTGTCGGCCCGCTGACGGTGCAACTGTGCCGCGCCGAGCTTGAGCCGCCGTTGTTCTGCACGCCGTCCCGGGCGCCGGCCTGGCAAGCGTTGTGCCCGTCCCCTGCCACCCTGCTGGGGTTGGCCTGCGACGCCGAGCCGGAGCTGGACCCCGAGGCCCTGCTGGCCCGCCGCGACGCCAGTTTCGCCCGTTCGCAGAAGCACTATTACGTCGACCCGCCGCGCATCGAGCGCGGCTGGCGCAATCACCTGATCGACATGCAGGGCCGTTCCTACCTCGACATGCTCAACAACGTCGCGGTGCTCGGCCACGGTCACCCGCGCATGGCCCAGGTGGCAGCGCGGCAATGGTCGTTGCTCAACACCAACTCGCGCTTTCACTATGCGGCGATTGCCGAATTTTCCGAGCGTCTGCTGGCGCTGGCGCCGGATTCCATGGACCGGGTGTTCCTGGTCAACAGCGGCACCGAAGCCAATGACCTGGCAATTCGCCTGGCCTGGGCCTACAGCGGCGGGCGCGACATGCTCAGCGTGCTGGAGGCCTACCACGGCTGGTCGGTGGCGGCGGATGCGGTGTCGACCTCGATCGCCGACAACCCTCAGGCCCTGAGCAGTCGCCCGGACTGGGTGCACCCGGTGACCGCGCCGAATACCTATCGTGGCGAGTTCCGCGGGCAGGACAGTGCGCCCGACTATGTACGCAGCGTGGAACACAACCTGGCGAAAATCGCCGCGCAGAACCGCCAGTTGGCGGGCTTCATTTGTGAGCCGGTGTATGGCAATGCCGGCGGAATTTCCTTGCCGCCGGGCTATTTGCAGCAGGTGTACGCACGGGTTCGGGAGCGGGGTGGCGTGTGCATCGCCGATGAAGTGCAGGTGGGTTACGGCCGCATGGGCCATTTCTTCTGGGGCTTTGAAGAGCAGGGCGTAGTGCCGGACATCATCACCATGGCCAAGGGCATGGGCAACGGCCAGCCGTTGGGCGCGGTGATCACCCGTCGGGAAATCGCCGAGGCGCTGGAGGCCGAGGGTTACTTCTTCTCGTCGTCCGGCGGCAGCCCGGTGAGTTGCCGCATCGGCATGGCGGTGCTGGACGTGATGGAGGAAGAAAAACTGTGGGAAAACGCCCAGGTGGTGGGCGGGCACTTCAAGGCACGGTTGGAAGCGCTGGTCGAACAGTATCCATTGGTGGGC
Organism: Pseudomonas sp. 1912-s; assembly: GCF_029269205.1. NCBI lineage: Bacteria > Pseudomonadati > Pseudomonadota > Gammaproteobacteria > Pseudomonadales > Pseudomonadaceae > Pseudomonas > Pseudomonas sp. 1912-s. The sequence goes on from NZ_JARIXR010000010.1 coordinate 99,843, forward strand.
GCGGTGCATGGTTCCGGGTTCTATCTGGGGCTGGAGCTGGTCCGCGACCGGCAGACCCTGGAGCCGGCCACTGAAGAGACCGCGCGGCTGTGCGATCGGCTGCGGGAACTGGGAGTCTTCATGCAACCCACCGGCGACTATCTGAACATCCTCAAGATCAAGCCGCCGATGGTCACTTCCCGGCGCAGCGTGGATTTCTTCGTCGACATGCTGGCGAAGGTATTGGAGGAAGGGCTGTAATAAAAAAACTCGATTGTTATCGGTAAAATATGATCATTTTTCGATGGGCGGATAACTATTAGCTTCAAAAGCCGATTTTTATCCGTTATAAAGGCACCCACTTGCCCGCCGCCGAGGAGATGATTCATGAGCCGTATCGTTACCGTTGCCGCGACCCAGATGGCCTGTTCCTGGGACCTTGAAGCCAATCTTGAAACCGCTGAAAGGCTGGTGCGCGAGGCGGCTGCCAGGGGCGCACAGATCATTCTGATCCAGGAGCTGTTCGAGGCCCCGTACTTCTGCCAGAAGCCGAACCCGGACTACCTGCAACTGGCGACCACGGTTGAAGACAACGTCGCGATCAAGCACTTCCAGAACATAGCCCGGGAACTGCAAGTGGTGCTGCCCATCAGCTTCTACGAACGGGCGGGCCGCGCGCGTTTCAATAGCATCGCGATCATCGACGCCGACGGCTCCAACCTCGGGATTTATCGGAAAAGCCACATCCCGGACGGCCCGGGCTACCATGAAAAGTATTACTTCAACCCCGGTGATACCGGCTTCAAGGTATGGAATACCCGCTACGCGAAGATTGGCGTGGGCATCTGTTGGGACCAGTGGTTCCCGGAAGCTGCCCGCAGCATGGCGCTGCAAGGCGCGGAAATCCTGTTCTACCCGACCGCCATCGGCAGCGAGCCCCACGACAAGAGCATTTCGTCCCGCGACCATTGGCAGCGCGTGCAACAAGGCCATGCCGGTGCCAACCTGATGCCGCTGGTGGCCAGCAATCGCATCGGTAACGAAGCGCAGGACGGCTACGACATCACCTTCTACGGATCGTCCTTCATCGCCAACCAATACGGCGAGAAAGTAGAAGAACTCAACGAAACCGAAGAGGGCATCCTGGTGCACCGCTTCGACCTTGATGAACTTGAACACATCCGCAGCGCCTGGGGTTCGTTCCGCGACCGCCGTCCGAACCTGTATGGTGCGCTTAAAACCCTCGACGGTTCCCTGGAGTCCTGAATCGCCATGACCACTTTGCACAGCACCCCCCGCGCCGACGGCTTCTACATGCCTGCCGAATGGGCGCCACAGACCCAAACCTGGATGATCTGGCCCGAGCGCCCGGACAACTGGCGCCTCGGCGGCAAGCCGGCGCAGGCCGCTCACGTGGCGGTGGCCAAGGCCATCGCACGCTTTGAACCGGTGACCGTGGCGGTCTCGGCGGGCCAGTATGAGAACGCCCGCGCGCGCCTCGACGTGCCGAATATTCGCCTGGTGGAGATGTCCAGCGACGACGCCTGGGTGCGCGACACCGGGCCGACCTTCGTGATCAACAACAGCGGTGAAGTGCGTGGCGTGAACTGGGACTTCAACGCCTGGGGCGGCTTTGATGGCGGCCTGTATTCGCCGTGGAATCGCGATTCCCAGGTGGGCGGCAAGATCCTTGAGATCGAGCGCAGCCCGCGTTATCGCACCGAAGGGTTTGTGCTGGAAGGCGGCTCGATTCACGTCGACGGCGAAGGCACTCTGATCACCACCGAAGAATGCCTGCTCAACCGCAATCGCAATCCGCACCTCGGCCGCGAGGAAATCGAAGCGGTGCTCAGTGCCAATCTGGCTGTGGATAAGATCATCTGGCTGCCGGACGGCCTGTTCAACGACGAAACCGACGGGCATGTGGATAACTTCTGCTGCTACGTGCGCCCGGGTGAAGTACTGCTGGCCTGGACCGATGACCCGCAAGACCCGAACTACGCACGCTGCCATGCCGCCATGGACGTACTGCAAAGCAGCACCGACGCCCAGGGCCGCTCGTTCACAGTGCATAAAATGCCGATCCCGGGGCCGCTGTACGCCACCGAGGAAGAATGCGCCGGCGTGGATCCGGTCGACGGCACCCAGGAGCGCAACCCCACCGTGCGGTTGGCCGGTTCCTACGTCAACTTTCTGATCGTCAACGGTGGCATCATCGCGCCGAGCTTCGACGACCCGCTGGACAGCCGCGCCAAGGAGATTCTGCAGAACCTGTTCCCGCAGCACGAAGTGGTGATGGTGCCTGGCCGCGAACTGTTACTGGGGGGCGGCAACATCCACTGCCTGACCCAGCAACAGCCGGCACCGCACAAAAACTGAGTGCACTTGTAACAGCCTGATGCCCGGTTGAGCGGCAATCGGGCGCGCCGCAGTTTGGGCGCTCACAGCAAGCCCACGGCCCGTCAGGTTCGTGGGCTTTTTTGTGACCATGTGCCGACAAACCGGGCACATTGGCATAGCTCTTGTATCGCTGTTGGGACACAGAGCAGGGTGTATGACTAAGCGGTTCTGTCATAAACCTTGAGTAAGTTAGCCGCTCAAGCCGTCGGAGAGAGCGCTGAAATGAATGCCGATATCAACCTGATGTACACGCGTACGTTCCACCCTTTGCGGGTGAACGGTGACGCGATCCATGCGCTGGCGCTCTGGTTGAAGGCAAACGGTTCGAGGCAGATCAGGACGCCCGACCCGCGCCGGGTGATGAGCGAACGGTACCCGGCGGGGCTGTTCAGCGAGGATGAGGTGCAGGCGTTGTGTGAGTTGATGAAAGACTGACGGTTGTTTTTCAATGTTGCACTGGACCTTGTGGCGAGGGAGCTTGCTCCCGTTGGGCTGCGCAGCAGCCCCAAAACAGATCACTGGTTCTATCTGAAAAAACACAGTCGCCTTATTTTGGGGGCGCTTCGCACCCCAACGGGAGCAAGCTCCCTCGCCACAGAAAAGTGCGTTGCTGTTTAGAAACTGTATGTTCCGGTAACCACCAGGCTCCGCGGGTCCCCAAACTGAATCTGCGCCGCACTGGTCGCCGAGGCGTAGTACGTCTTGTCGTTGATATTGTTCAGCGCCGCCCTTACATCCCATTCCTTCTGCCGGAACCCGGCCAGTGCATCCCAGCGGCCATAACCCGGTAACACCACGGTGTTGGCGTTATCCGCATAACGATCACCCACCAGCGTCAACCCGGTTTCCGCGTACCAGCCCATCTCCGGTTTCCAGGTGACGAACAGGCTCGCATTGCGCTTGGCCACATCGCTGATGCGCTTGCCCTCAAAACCATTGTTGTCCTTCACCACCGTGGCGTCCTGCAGGCCGACGCCACCGCGTACATACCAGTTGCCGACGATCTTGCCGGCAGCGGTCAACTCCACGCCACGGGAGCGCTGCTCGCCGCTGAGCAAGGTGATGGTCGGGTCCAGCGGGTCACGGGTGCGGCGGTTGTAGAGTTCCAGTTCGTACACCGCCAGCGTGGTGCTCAGGCGGTCGTCGAGCCAGTCGCTCTTGACCCCGATTTCCTTCTGTTTGGTCAGCTCCGGGCTCAGGTCGTTGGCGTTGCCCGCCGCGTTGGGCGTGATGCCGATCAGGCCGCCGCCGGTCGGGGAGAAGGTCTTGCTCCACGAGGCATAGAACGAATGGTGTTCCAGCGGCGTCCAGACCAGGCCCACGCGCGGGCTGGTGCTGTGGCTCACGACCTGTTCCGAGGCGTTGGTCAGTTGGTTGGTGGACTCGACATCAAAGCGGTCATAGCGCAAACCGGCGAGCAGTTGCCATTGATCGTTCAGGCGCAATTGGTCCTGCACATACACGCCCTGGCTTTGCACTTCGGTGTGACTGCTGCTGAATGCCGGCAGGCGACCGTAGTGGCGCAAGCCCGGGTTGGGGTTGTACACATCCACGCTTGGCACAGCGGCGAGCGGAGCTCGATAGAGTTTCGGGTCACGGCGCTGGTTGCCCAACTCCACTCCGGTCAGCAAGCGATGCTCCAGGCCAAAAGTGCTGAAGCCGCCTTCCAGTTCGACGGTGTTGAGGATGTTGCGTGTGGTCAAGTCCTGCTGCCAGCGCTGGCGCCCGACCTTGTTGGTTTTGGGGTCGTAGCTGACGGCGTAGGTGTTATCGAAGTCGCTGTCGAGGGTGAACACGCCCAGCGTATGGCGCAGTTGCCAACTGTCGTTCAACTCATAGGCAAGCCGGGAGCGCAGGGACTGGGACTTGTCGTCGATGTAATCGCGCTTGTCACCATAAGTGGTGCTGCGGCTGACATCCGCCGGGCGCCCGTTGACCCCGGGAATGCCACGGTCCGGCGTGCGGTTGTAGCGGCTGTATTCGTATTGCACCAGCCAGTTCAGGTCAGGGGTCAGTTGCCAGCTCATGGACGGCGCAAACAGTTGGCGATTGCCGCTGACGCCGTCACGGAAGCTGTTGTTGTCCTGGTTGCCCATATTCAGGCGCAGGCTGATGTTGTCGGTGGGGTCGGTGCTGAGGTCGGCATACAGGCTGCGCAAATCATTGCTGCCGCCCTGGGCCTCGATGCTGGAGGCGCGACCGGCCTGGGGCAGCTTGCTCACCCGGTTGACGATGCCGCCCTGGCCGCCGCGCCCGTACAACACGGCCGCCGGGCCTTTGAGCACGTCGATGCGTTCGATGTTGTGCAGGTCACGCACGTACTGGCTGTCGTCGCGAATGCCGTCCAGATAAAAGTCGTTGCTGGCGTCGAAACCGCGAATGCGCAGGCTGTCGAACCGCGTGTCGGCGCCGCTGCTGACGTTGGGCACGCCGCTCAAGGCCTGGCCCAGGTCATTGGTGCCGTAGGAACGCAGGCTGTCGGTTTTCACCGAGTCGATGGCCTGGGGCACATAGCGCACGGGCGTGGCCGTGCGGGTAGCGGTACTGGTTTCCTTGACGCGCGGGTCGTCTTCGTCCGCTTCGGCGCTCACGGACGTTTCCGGCAGGACGGTGGCCGCGCAGGCAAAACCGGCAGACAGCAGTACAGAAAGCCCAAGGGTTATGGGCGTCAGGCGCAGGGCAGGCATCGGGGTGTGTATCCAAAAAGGTTGGGAGGATAAAAGTGCGCTAATGGTAATGCTTACTATTTGCGCAGGTTATCTATTCCTAAACGTACCTTTCTGAAAACTGTTACGGCGTATGTTTTTCAGGGGTATTCGACCGATTCTCGAAACAGTCTGAGAGCTGATCCGGGGTTTTTCACAATTGTGGGTAAGACTAATCTGCCGGGCATCAACGTCCATCGGAGCCCGTCATGTCGGCAGCCACGCTTCACTACATTTACGACCCGCTGTGCGGCTGGTGTTACGGCGCCGAGCCGCTGCTTCACGCTGCCCAGGCTGTAGTGCCGATCCAGTTGCATGGCGGCGGCATGATGACCGGGGCCAATCGCCAATCCGTCTCGCCGCAGTTGCGTGACTACGTAATGCCCCACGACCGGCGCATCGCCGAATACACCGGGCAACCGTTTGGCGAGGCGTATTTCGAAGGCCTGTTACGTGACCATAGCGCGGTGTTCGACTCGGCCCCGCCGATCAGCGCCGTACTTGCCGCCGAAAAAATCGCCGGTCGCGGCCTGGAGTTGCTGGCGCGTTTGCAAACGGCGCACTACGTCGAAGGTCGCCGAATCGCCGATAACGACGTGCTGGTGAGTCTGGCCGAATCTATCGGTTTGGATCCCCAGGCGTTTGAGGCCGCTTTCGATGAAACCCTGGGTGCAGAAACGCTCGCTCACATCAAGGACAGCCGCCAATGGTTGGCAAAAATCGGCGGCCAGGGCTTTCCTACGTTGGCCCTGGAGCAGGACGGCCAGTTGCAGTTGCTCGATATCAGCCCCTGGTTGGGCAAGCCTGAAGCCTTCTCGGTTTGGCTGAGACAAACAGTCGCAATTTCGATTCAAACCACCCAATCGAGTGCACCAATGTGTGGCTTGCAAGGGTGTGACGATCCGAGAAGTGCTGGATAGAGCCTCGCACGATGATGGCTATCTAATGTTTCTTAGACTTTTTTAGCCTAAATACAGAAGATTCACGAAATTGACACACAGTAAAGGGCGCGGATAGGATTCGCCCCAACGCCTGTGGCTAACCGCCATGACTTCCCCAATAAAAAAAGGCCCGCGGCATATCACGTCGTCCGCGGGCCTTTTTTTATCTGGGAAAGTCGACACCAGAAAAGGCAACACGGAGCCTGGTGTCACAGCGCGTACTCAACCAGTAATAAGGAATATAAGAAAATGTTGAAACAACGGATGGGGCTGATCGCTCTGGGGATTTTGAGCGCTACGCAAGCAATGGCTGACGACCAATCCCAATCAAAGGGTTTTGTTGAAGACAGCCACCTGAACATCGCGGCGCGCAACGCGTACATCAGCCGCGACTACAAAAACGGCAAGCAAGACAAAGCCGAATGGGGCCAGGGCTTCATCGGCAAGTTCGAATCCGGCTTCACCCAAGGCACCGTCGGTGTGGGTGTGGACGTGATCGGCCAGTACGCCATTCGCCTGGATGGTGGTAAAGGTCGCAGCGGCGCTGGCGGTATCGACTTCTTCAAGCAAGGCGACAGCGGTGCAGCAGCCGATGACCTGGCCAAGGGCGGCGCAGCCGTCAAGGCACGCATCTCCAACACCGTGATCAAATACGGTCAGCAGATGCCAGCCGTGCCGGTCCTGCAGTACGACAATTCCCGTCTGTTGTCGGAAACCTACGAAGGTACTTCGATCGTTTCCAAAGAAATCGCCGGCCTGCAACTGGACGCTGGTCACTTCACCAAGGAAGCTCGCAAGAGCGCCGAGGGTTCCGACAGTGGCGCGCTGAAAAGCATCGACTACATCGGCGGTAGCTACAAATTCACCGAAAGCCTGTCGGCAGCGCTCTATGCTTCCAACATGCAGGACGTGCTGAAGAAGCAATACGTCAACGTCAACTACGTGCTGGCCCTGCCAGAGAAACAATCGTTGACCTTCGACTTCAACGGCTACAAAACCAAGCTCGACCGTAGCTTCGCCCTGGAAAACCAAGGTGACGCCGACGCTCGCGACAACAAAATCTGGAGCCTGGGCGCCACATGGGCCGTTGGCCCGCACAGCTTCACCCTGGCCCACCAGCGCAGCACCGGTGACACCGGTTACCTGTACGGCGGCTACCGCAACGCAGGCGGCATCGGCGACGGTGGCAACACCATCCTGCTGGCCAACTCCTACTGGTCTGACTTCAACGGCAAGGACGAGCGCTCCTGGCAAGCAGGCTACGGCCTGGACTTCAGCGCCTTCGGCGTGCCTGGCCTGACCTACAACATCGCCTACGTGCGCGGCACCAACATTGACGACGGTTCCAACCGCGGCAGTGGCACCGAGCGTGAGATCTTCAACCAGTTCAAATACGTGGTACAGAGCGGCCCGGCCAAAGACCTGAGCCTGCGTGCCCGTGCGTCGTGGTTGCGCGTTTCCAACAACGCCAGCAACTACAACGTGGGCGGTAACGAGATCCGTCTGTTCGCCGACTACCCAATCAACGTTTTCTAATTGATTCGGCGTCGCGCCTGATTCCAGGCGATAAAAAACCCCGACTGGTTCGGGGTTTTTTTATGCCTGCGATCAGCGCTTGCTGGCGGCTGCGATGATCACGTCTGCGACCTTTTGCGGCTGCGACAGCATCGGCACATGGCTGGTTTGCACCACAGTGGTGGTGGCATTGATTTTCTTCGCATAGGCCTGCTCCAGGCCCGGGTCGATCATGCGGTCCTTGGCGGCGATGATGTAATAGTTGGGTTTGGTTTTCCAGGCGGCGACCGTGATTTTATCGTCGAACGCCTTGCCCAGAATCGGCCCCTGGGTCACGGCGATCAGGTTGGCCTGGTCGGCAGGCAAGTCCTGGGCGAAGTTTTTCGCCACGGACGCGGCGGGCAAATACAGGTAGCCGGAAGCGTCGGCACTGATGGTCTCGATACCCGGCGGGGTTGGGTAGCCTTTCTCGGACTCGGCAGAACTCTGGCCCTCGGACGGCGCGAACGCGGCCACATAAACCAGTGCCTTGACCTTGTCGCTGGTGCCGCCCTGTGTGATCACACTGCCGGCCCACGAATGGCCCACCAGAACCACTCGCCCACTCTGGGCATCAATCACCCGCTGGGCGGCGGCCACATCATCGGCCAGGGACGTCAGCGGGTTTTGCACCGCCACCACCTTCAAGCCTTTGGCCTGCAACAACGGAATCACCTTGTTCCAACTGGAGCCATCGGCAAAGGCGCCGTGCACCAGCACCACGGTGGTGTCCGACAGCGCCGGGGTGGCGGCATAGGCCTGGCCGGTGAGCATCGCGGCGGCCATCAGTGTAGGCAGCAACAGGGTTTTGAATGTGGATTTAAGCATGTGGGGCACGTCCGTAAGTGAGGGGTTATCGGCCAGCACTCAAGGCGTTTGCAGCCTGCCTTAAGCATGTAGGCAAGACGCGCGGGGAAGGCCGTTATTCCAGGGAGCAGTAAAAAAAACGCAGCACCGGACGTCTCGATTGATTACATAGCATCACTAATGAAGTACTCCGCCCCGCCTTTATCCACCTCAAGCAACCTCATAAATTGGCCTCACTGCCTGCCCATCATGCCGATGGGCACGTCACTGGAGCCTTGTCATGCCATTTGTCAGCGTACGTATCACCCGCGACGGCGTTACCTCGGAGCAGAAAGCCCAGGTCATTGCCGAAATCACCGAAACCCTCGAGCGCGTCCTCAACAAACGCCCCGACCTGACCCACATCGTCATCGAGGAAGTCGACACCGATAACTGGGGCTATGCCGGGATCACCACCACCCAGTACCGCAAACAGCTCGCGGAAAACCCGTCATGAGCGCGCCCGTCACCATCGACTTCATCTCCGACGTGGTGTGCCCGTGGTGCGCCCTGGGCGCCACCGCCCTGGAGCAAGCCATCGACAACCTGGCGGGCGAAGTGACGGTAGAGCTGACCTTCAAACCCTTCGAACTCAACCCCGACATGCCGGCCGAAGGCGAAAACGCCATCGCCCACATGATGCGCAAATACGGGCGCAGCGCCGAGGAAGTCGCCAGCGGTAAAAAGATGCTGATGGAGCGCGGCGAGGCCATCGGCTTCACCTTCGACCTGGAAAAACGCAGCCACTTCTACAACACCTTCGACGCACATCGGTTGCTGTTTTGGGCGTTGCAGCAAGGTCGCCAGATCGAGCTGAAAAAGTCGCTGTTGCGTGGGTATTTCAGCGATGGCCAGAACGTCAGCGACCACGAAACCCTGGCGCGTTTAGCCGCCGAGGCCGGGCTGGACATTGAAGGCGCACGCAAGGTGCTGGGCTCTACCGCCTACGCCAACGAAGTGCGCGAGCTTGAAGTGTTCTACCGCGAGCACGGCATCAACTCCGTGCCGGCCATGGTCCTCAACGGCCGCCAGCTGGTCTCCGGGTCGCAATCAGTCAGTTATTACGAACAGATGCTGCGGGAAATGTCCGCCGCGGCTGCTTGAACCATCCCATTTTTCATATAGAGGTTTCATCATGAGCAATTCGAAAAAAGTCGTTGTGATCACCGGCGCATCCCAAGGCCTCGGTGCTGCTGCAGTGAAGGCTTACCGCGAGCTGGATTACCGTGTGGTTGCCACCTCCCGGTCGATCAAACCGTCGACCGATCCAGACATCCTGACCGTAGCGGGCGACATCGCCGACCCGGCCACCGCCGAGCGCGTCATCCGCGAAGGCGTGGCGCGGTTTGGCCGCATCGACAGCCTGATCAACAACGCCGGGATCTTCGTCGCCAAACCGTTCACCAGCTACACCCACGAAGACTACGTAAACGTGTTGGCCGTGAACCTGAACGGGTTCTTCTACATCACCCAACTGGCGATTACCGAAATGCTCAAACAGGGCGCCGGGCACATCGTCAACATCACCACCAGCCTGGTGGACCACGCGATCGACGGCGTGCCGTCGGTGCTGGCGTCGCTGACCAAAGGCGGGCTGAACTCAGCGACCAAGTCGCTGGCGATTGAATACGCCAAGCGCGGGATCCGGGTGAACGCGGTGAGCCCAGGGATTATCAAGACCCCGATGCATGGCGAAGAGACGCATGCGGCGTTGGGTAGCCTGCACCCGGTGGGGCACATGGGTGAAGCGCGGGATATTGCGCAGGCGATTGTGTACCTGGAGTCGGCTGGGTTTGTGACCGGGGAAATTCTGCATGTGGATGGTGGGCAGAGTGCTGGGCACTAAGCGATACGGCTGAATAAAAAACGCCCCGGACCGTGATGGCCCGGGGCGTTTTTGTGGGTGACGGCTTCAAGCCAGGCACTCTAAAACAAACAACAAAGATCAAATGTGGGAGCCGGGCTTGCCCGCGATGGCGATGGCCCAGCCAACACATCCACAACCTGACACACCTACAGATTATTGCCCGGCGACTCCAACACCTTCACCACATCATCAATCACCGCCTTGCTCATTTCTTGCAGATAGTGCGAAGCCCAGGCGTAGCGGTCCGTATCCCGAATCATCGCCGCGTCCTCTGCCAGCAGCTTGGCGACATGCAGCAAATTGGAGACGTGAGACAGCGCTTCAGGCAGGGAAACCCCGCTGTTGACGCGGAACAAAGGCTGGTCGGAATGAAATGAAAAAGGGGTAACGCCGAGGGTAGTGAGGCCAGACGGATTTGGAGCGCTCATCGGTAAAACTCCCATATCAAGTGAGAGCTACCACGTTCGTTCTCAGGCGAATGGGTGGCAGCTGTGCGCAGGCTGAGAACCGGAGATACAGGAACCCGGCAGACCCGAAGGTCTCCCACGCACAGCCGCCATTGCACGAAACTACGGGCATAAAAAAACGCCTGCAAATCGTGATTGGTGGCGCTGTTGCGCCTGCATCATGTCGGGTTCTCAGGCCCGGTCGCTGAATTGGCAGCGACGAGGGAGGGTAGCGTGGTGGTGGGGTGGGTGCAACTGGGGAAATAGTTGTTTCGTTGCTGCTGCAGCGTTCGGTTCTGGGTACGGGAATGTGAGTCTTTCGCGTTTTCTCAGAACGCCGAGCTTGAAGGGCAGTTTTGCCATTCCTGCAGCCAGTTCAGGACGCAAAATCATGCCGCTCGTGCAGTTATGCCGTTTTACGGATACGTCATAATTATTGGCCACCCATAATTTGGAATAAAAGTCGGAAGGTGAATTTTCGGTATGGGAAATGGACCTTTTCAAGGTTTAGAGGAAGACACCAGAAAGCCGAAGATTTGGAACGTTAGCTACATCCACCTGCGCGCGCCCTTGGTCGAGATCGGCCAGCACACCGGCTTGCGCTTCCGCGTCCCGGAACAGCCGTATGCCAGCGTTAAGGCGCCGTTTTTCTACAGTCTGGCCGCTGGCTATCAAGCCATGGACAGCCTGGCCCGGGTTTTCAAAATTCCCCACTTCATCTGGCAGCAGCAGGGTGACGGGGAAGTGTTCGTGGGCAGTTGGGCTGACAGCTTCTTTGGCGTTCGCTCGCCGCTGCAGCTGCCGGTGGAGCTGTTCGACGACTACCAGGGCAACCAAAGCGCAATGATTGCAGCCCTTCCCGGGTTGCGACCAGGTGCAACGATCAATCACGGCGAGCGCATCACCAGTGTGGCGCTCATCGACAACCAGATGGTCATCCGATGGACGACGCAATCCGCCGCAGCGTAGAACGACAATTCCCTGAACTCACCGGCGGTTACCACCTGCCACGCTTTGCCCGGGTTGTCGCCGTGGCCGATGCGCCCGCCGGCGCCGGGATTCTAAGCTATTGAAATGTAAGGGATAGAGATAGATAAAAAATCTCACTTACACTTCTTACGCACTTTTGATGGGTGCACCGGAAAAAAATATTCCCGTGTATAGGATACGTGACACCCATGCGTTGTTTATCCCCGTGACGCCCAGAATTAGAGGGTGGCGATGATCCGTTTATAGGCGCTTTGTTAAGTAAAGCGGGCGCGTCCGTGGGGTTCGTCTTTGGTAACGCGGTCAAGGGCCCTTTGGATAAACTGCTTAACCCGGTGTCGAAGCAGTATGAGTGGGTACCGACGGGGATGTGGACGATTACCAAGCCCGCCCCGCAAAGTCCCGTTCCCTCCATATTCGGTAATTTGGGCGATTCTGAATCGTCAGGGGCGTTCAACGGTGGCGCTGATTTCTACTTGAAGAAAAGAGACGGCAATGAGAAAAAATGAACCCTGGTGGGTCGCTGTTTATCTTCCTTGTGCCTGTGCGTTGGCCCTTGTGCTTATGTGTGCGTTCTTTCACATTGCCGGGTATTGGTTAAGTGGTGGAGATGACATTGTCGCGCTGTTAAAAGCATTTCTGCCGTTCTATCTGCAAATGGCAGGGGCAGGCTTTGTCATGGGTCTTGTTCTGTGGTTTTTTAATGTTCGTTGATTCCTTGATCCAGGGGGCTGAGGGTGCCCCGGCCCCCTGAACCGGCCTTATTGAGCTGATCTGTCATGTCCCAGAGACTGTTGCTCCCTGACCCTTTAATAACCATGAGCGATCGAGCTATGCCGACTACTTGCTGAAAGGTGAGCCGTATTCCCCGCAGATGCTCTGGGTTCTGAACTGAGCGGTAGTTGAAGTCACGGATGACCCCTCTATCAGGAGGTGAGCTTTCAGTACGGCGGACTGTTCATCCAGCTTATGCGAGAAATGCTTATCGAAAAGGTCGCCATGCGTTTGCATCAGGCGAGCTATTTCAGGGGGTTCGGTGGGAGTCGTTGACATAGAAGCTGCCCTCAAATTGGAGCTGAGCGCCCACGGAGGTCGCCTAGATAAGCGGCTTGTTACGTGTCTTGTTACGTTTCGCACAAAAAACAAAGGCCTGCATCGCTGCAAGCCTTTGTTTTTAAATGGTGCGGCACCAGGAGTCGAACCCGGGAACTACTGATTACAAGCCGTTTGCTCTGAGGCTTCGCCCCGCTTCATCAAGTATCACCTGTTTTGCTTGGTCCAGGTTTTACTTGGTCTGTAGTCAATTCGGTGTCTTTCTATGTTTCACCTGTTAGCGTACCTTTGCATGAGAAACGGGGAACGGATGGGGAAAACGGGGAAAGAATGGCTAAGCGTACGCGAATGACCGAGATGGAAGCCTATGCGGTAAAGACTCGTCAGTCGGAGCCGGTCGGCTCTCGCGGAAAGGGGACTTTGCTGCTCGAACGTAAAGCTTCCGGAGCTATTCAGGCCTACTATCGGGAACGCACATCTGACAGCGACAAGCGGCTGCCTCTCGGGACGCTTGCGAAGAAGCCGCGTGTGGGTACAGACGAGCAGAGCTTGGATGGTATCCGGGGTGAGGCTTTGCGAATTTCAGTTGAGGCGGCTGCCGCTGGCGGTATTGCCAAGTACTTGGAGCACATCTCGGTGCAACAAGTAGCGGCCGCGGCTAGTCGTGCAGCCACAGCCGCATTGGAAGAAGCGGAACGGCTAGAACGTTTCCGCCTCGCCGAAATTGAAGCGGCCCGCGGAAGCTTTCACGATTTGTTCCTGGATTACATTGAGTCGCGCCGCGTGAAGGCGACACCTGGCGTCGTGAAGGAGTTGGAACGGCTGCTCAAGACGAACATGCAAGAGCCCCACCCTGAGGTAATGCGGATGAAGGCCCGAGATATTAGGGCTGACCACATCCTCACCATTCTCAACCCGATCTGGGAGCGCGGCTCCAAAGTGCAGGCGGATCGTATGCGTTCGTTTCTGGTGGCGGCATTCAACCATGGGCTCACGGCTGAGAGTGTGGTTGGTCGCTCCAATGCGAAGACCTATAGCCTTGAGATCAACCCTGCAGCAATGGTGAAGGTCGATAAAGTCTCGGCCCCTGTCGAACGAGCCCTGTCTGATGCTGAGCTTAAGCAATTCTGGGAGACGGTTCAGAGTACAGACGGAATTGGTCCGGTAATGGCGCTGCTATTCAAGTTTGTCATATCAACTGGCGGTCAGCGGATCAAGAACCTGATCGAAACCACTTGGGGGGACTACGATCTAGACGCGGGCACGGTGCTATTAATTCACCGCAAGGGGCGAGGTGGTCAGACCATGAGCCGGCCGCATTTGGTACCGCTCTCCGATCGAGCCATTGCCATAATGCGGCAAGTGCGGGAAATCAATGGTAATCATCCATGGCCCTGGACTACACACGGTAAACAGCCCTTTGTGATCAGTAGTCCGACCCATGCCGTTGCAGATTGGCTGGATTCCAAGCACGCGTTAATCGCTGGTGCGAAGATCCCGACGTTCTCCCCGAGAGACCTGCGCCGGACCTGCACACAGCTGATGCAGAAGCACGGTGTTGATGATCGTTTGTCAGATCTCCTTCAGGCTCATGGCCAGACAGGTGTCGTTTCTCGGCACTACCGAAACAATCCCGAAGCGGCGCTGCCAGAGAAACGTAAAGCTATCGAGCTCTTTGACCGAGCTTTGGCTAAGGCTTTGGGGGAGGTCACTGATACGGGCAACGTGCTTTCCATCTCGCGCCGGAAAAAGAAAAACCCCGATGCAATGTCGTGAATGTCGTGCAGCTGACCCGAATCTGAAAAAGAAAATCCCCGCCCCCATGTCCCAATCTTGTCGCACGCAGGGCACCACCGCAGTCCGCTGCTGAATCCCCGTAGTACGCGGCCTACAGCACTTTTCAGTTCCGCAAACTCTGCTTAAAACACGCTGAAACTGCGAATAAGCGGGAATAACAGCGAATAAGCGGGAATAAACTACGTTTAGTAATACGGTACGTTGTTAGTTTGGAATTTTGAGCTGGCGAGATATGTCGCGACACGATTTCTTAATTCACGTTTTGTGTCGCGACACGGCGATTACGAAGCACGGGTGCGATTTCCGCGCCACGTTTTACTTAGTTTGTGTTTCGTGGCGCGCACGACAAAACACTGGTGCAATCATCGTCAAAATATCACCGTCAAATCTATGCATGATCATTGCTGGAACCTATTGAGGCCCTCATACGCCCCCCCTGAGACCCCCATGCTTAGGGCGTTTCGAGCGGTCAGACAAACGGTAGGGGGATATTTTTTGCGCTTTCCCCAATACATAGTCGAACGTAAACGGACGTGTTGGTACGTGTTGGTACATGTTGGGCAGTAGTTGGGAGAATGTTCCATGTGGAACAGTGCAAGTAATCCACACATAGTCGGCAAAAAACTGTTTGGTGTTTTTTTGGTGCCCCGTTACCATGCGACCACGTCTAGAGCTTTCTACCAACAAATGAAACACCATCGAACATTGTTGGTTAGAGTTTGCTGTTAGAATCGCTGACAGTTGGAATTGCAGACAAAAGAAAGCCCCTGGTCTTCGACCTCCAGGGGCTGCTCGGAAAAGGACGCTCTAACGTCCTCTGCATACCGGCTAGGCCAGCACGCAACGCCGAGGGAGAAGCATTTTGACGGGCTTCGATGAATTTACCGTAAAAGGTAAACTCGGGCGGACTGTAGTACCGGAGGGAATAATGCGCTACTGGTTTTTTATGCAGTGGTGCTCTTTCCGATGACTTGCCACCTTTTGACCTGTTCACAGGTACGGGTGGTCTACAGGACGATCCTCTCGGTTTTTCAATTCGGTTTATTGAGAAATCACCAATGACATCAAATGTCGCCCGCATCACTGATGTACCCAACCTGCCGATCCCTGGCACTCGCGCAACCGCAGCTCAGCTCTGTGCCCGCTATCAGGTCAGCCGTTCCACTTGGTGGCGCTGGTCTAAAACTCCAGGCTTCCCTGAACCGATCCGTTTTGGTCGTTCAGTCCGCTGGGAGCCTGAGTCTGTGGAATCCTTCCTGCTCAGTCAGGAGGCTTAACCCATGATGACCAATCAACTCTGCGCTGACGCGGGGACAGGATCGCTTTGTCTTGAAAAAGCGGCTTTACCCCTTCCTGTACCCTTAAACGCTTTGGTGCTTAATCGTCGTTTAGTTTGCCGCCATCAATTCGTCCATCCCGAAGCTGACTCTGATAGTGGGGTGGCCTGACATGGAAAAGATCCTGCATTCCGAGAAGAGTTGCTCGGCGCAAAGCATTAGCGACACCAGTGGTAGTGCCCAGCGCATGCGCCTTTTGGCTTACCTGCATCTGCATGGTTCGATCAACACCTTCCAAGCCATCATGTTTCTGAACATCCTGCGCCCTGGTGCGCGAATATCTGAGCTGCGTGCGCAGGGGCACGGCATCGTTACCCACCTGGGTACGCTGAAGGATGATCAAGGCCGCGATCACCAGAAGGTTGCGACCTACTACCTGAGTACTGGCCCAGTGCAGAAGGTGGCCTCATGACGATCAAGATCATTGAGCCGATGGGTGAGGGTGATCCGGGAAATCCTCACATTGCCGTGACTGATTACCAGGGCGAACCTCGCGTGGATAGCCGCCAGCTCGCGAAGCAGCTGGGAACCAAGCACAAAAACCCAATGGCGCTGATCGAGCGCTACCTGGCGAAGTTTGAAGAGTTCGGGGTTGTTCCGTTTCAAACGGAGAAACCCTTGGCCGGAACTGCTGGTGGTAGGCCAGAGCGCTTCGCCTTGCTCAATGAGGATCAAGCGTTCTTCCTGCTGTCGCTGTCCCGCAATACCGATCGCGTTGTGGAGCTGAAAGCGAGCCTCATCATGGCGTTCCGCGAGGCTCGTTATGGGCACGCCTCCCAGACGCTGGAGGCCCGCAAAATGGAAGCCAGCACCAGTGGTCGGCGCCTGGCTCACTGGCGCTACGACAAGCCTGGCGTGTACGCGCACGTCGCCCATCTGAGGGAACAACTGAAGCTGCCACTCGATTCTGAGGACTTCCGCCCATGACAGCTATGCTCATGATCAGCGATAAACGGTCGATAACTTTTGTTGCAAGCAATCGAGCTCGTCGGTATGGTTTGCCCGTCGCTGCAAATTCAGCGATCGGGCTTGGTAACCCGCTGAACGTTAGGCGCAACAGCGCCCCCATTACGATTGCAGGCGCTTTTTTTGTGCCCGCAGTTACGTGTTATGGCGGCTGTGCGTGGGAGGCATTCGTGCCTGCCGGGTTCCTAACGTCCCGGTTTACCAACCTGCGCACAGCTGCCACCCATTCGCTTGGTAACGAACGTGGCAGCTCCCTCTTTACGTTAGGAGCTCCACGTATGCCCGCCCTAAATCCGTCTGCGATTCGCGCATTTGCTCACCGCCGCATGGCCCTGAGCGCCCTCCGCGCAAACTCATTACTCTCCGTTCGCCTCGCCCGTTACAACTCCCACATGGCCATCGCTCGTACCCTGGAGTCTGCCGAGGGTGCGCAATGAATACTCCCGCCCGCACCATCCAAGAAATCGCCCACGACACGCTTGAGGATCTCGAAAGCGCCCAGATCGCCCTGCGCAAGGTTGAGGCCGTTCTCTATGCCGCATTGGCAGACAAGGGCACGAGTCAGCACGTCCGCAATCTGGTAGATGTCGCGTGGAACCTAGCCGCTGACGGTGCCAACACCGCCGACTGCAACCGCGAGGCAATTTCCGCCGCTCTGTCCGGGTGCGCTGGCCTGGGCGCCGGGGGTGACCTATGAGCCGCTCCTACAAGGAAATAGCCGAGACCGGCGTCCAGGATCTATACGAAACGCACAGTGCATTCGACAGCGTGCGCGCAATCTTCACGCTGATGCTCGATAGCTTCCCCGAAGACAGTACGGCACACGCGTTCGCGCAGTTGGGCACCCTCGAGATAAACGACTGGACAGCCAAGGTTTACCAGTGGTGTGAGTGCATGGAAAACGAGCTGGATGATGCGAACGCCGAGGCGCAGAAGGCAGCGCCATTGCTGCACTACCTGCTGGACCAGCGCAGTAACGAGGTGGCCGAGGCGATTTCTGCCGAGCGCACACACGCTACCCGGTGGTGGACGCACTTGAACGAGATGCGGCGCCGCGAGGAACTGCCTGACTGGGTGGCGGCGGGCGTCGGCACGCATGATGAACACGATCTGATGCTGGAAAGCCGGAAGGCCGTCAATCAAGCCCTATTCGGATCGGACGACCTGGGCGGCGCTCAGCAATACCGCGAGGTCGCCCTATGAGCCAGCACATGCGTTCACATTCGATCCTTTTTATCAGCCCCACATTTTGTCCAAAGCCACCGCGTACTCACGCGAAGCGCCGACGCCCTGACCTAAGAGGTTAAGCATGAAAATTCAAAACGGCGCATCAGCGTCGATGGGATCGGCTTGCCAAAAAAAAGCCGTCGAGCTTTGGTTCGTAACCCACCCGAAGGTGCCAAAGGCGCTGCTGGGACCGTTCTTGACCGAGGCCGACGCCGAGTGCGGGCGCGTTGTTATGCGCAGTGCTGGCGCTCAGGTGACGGCCTGTCTGGTTGACTCAATCGACGACACCACCCACTGGCACGGTGTGAACAACGGTCAAGTTTGCCGGGCCTTCGCTGGCGCTGATCGCCGGGAGGTCGGCCATGGGTAACGTGACCCCAATCAAGCGCAAGGGCAGCAGCGTGCCGCCCACTATGGGCGCCCACATCGACAGCGCCAGCTATGTGCTGCTGGTGGAAACCCTGGTCGGCTTACTGGAGCTGCGCATCTCGGAAGGCGACCAAGGCCGCCACTGCGATGAGCTGGAGCGCCTGACTCAGAAACTGGAGAAATTGGCCAAGCGGTTTACCCCGCCGAAGGGGGCCGCATGACGGACGCAACGATCCTATTCCGTGATGCACTCCAGGCCGTCTATGGCCCTCTCGACTGGCTCCCCTTGGCCGACGGCACCATTCACCGGTTTCACGTCCCAGGCGACAAGGCCGGCTCCTCAAATGGCTGGTACACGTTGTTCGCTGACGGTATCGCGTCCGGTGCGTTCGGCAGTTGGAAGGCCGGGGGCGCCAGCACCTGGTGTAGCCGCGAACCGGTGGACGCCCGCGAAGCGGCACAGATCCGCGAGCGGGTTGACCAGGCCCGGCGCCAGCGCGCAGCCGAGCAACACCGGCGCCAGCAGCAGGCCGCCGAGAAGGCTAACCACTGGTGGCGCAACGCGCGCCGCGCCTCACCCGACCACCCGTATCTGGTAGCCAAGGCAGTTCGCTCCTACGGCCTGCGCCAGCGCGGCACTGACCTGCTGATCCCGCTGTACCTGGATGGGTGCTTGATCAACCTGCAACGAATTGCTCCGGACGGCGACAAGCGCTTCCTGTTCGGCGGCCGGATCAAGGGCACCTATTCGCCGTTGGGCATCATCGAGCCAGGTTCTGTGCTTTGCATCTGTGAAGGGTGGGCGACGGCCGCCAGCCTCCACCAGCACGGCGGCTATGTCGTTGCCGCTGCCATGAACGCGGGCAACTTGATCCCGGCGGCGATGTCCCTTCGCGCTCGCTACCCGGGCCAGCCAATCGTCATCGCCGGTGACGACGACCGGCTCACCAATGGCAACCCGGGGCGCGCAGCGGCAAACGCAGCGGCGGCGGCCGTGGGTGGCCAAGTGGCTTTCCCTGAGTGGCCGGAAGGCGCCCCCGATGACCTCACCGACTTCAACGACCTCGCCAACTGGAAACTCGCCCATGTCCAAGCCTGACACCAACGTGATCAACCTTCGGCCGGACGCCGCGACCATTGCGCCAGATCGCCCCTGCTGGGCGGTGTATGAGCATTGGGTGATCAATGAGAAGGGCCGCAAGCTGCGCCCGGGCGTTTACTGGCATAGCTTCAAGCGCGCCGCCGCTGACCTGGACGACGCCGAGGGCGATACCGGCGGCCGGCCTATCACCGATGAGTGGATCTCCAGCCCCGTCACAGTCGTCGCCCGCACCACCAACAGCGACGATGGCAGCGAAGGCCGGTTGCTGCGCCTGGTCACCGAGGGCGGCATCAAGGAATGGATCATCGCCATGGAGGTGTTCGGCGGCAGCGGCGAGGACGCCCGGCGCGCCTTGTTCGGGATGGGCGTCATTATCGCCCTCAAGAAACGCGGCACGTTCATGGAGTACCTGCTCGACCAGCATCCTGCAGAAGTGTTTGCCACCACCAGCCGGCCAGGCTGGCATGAGTCGGGCGCTTTCGTGCTGCCTGGGCGAACCATCGGCAGCACCAATGTGCGGTACCAGGCCAGCAACAAGGCCCAGGTACTTTTCAGCCGGCGCGGCGAGCTGGCGCTGTGGCAGTCGGAGGTGGCCGCCAAGTGCGCGGGCAACCCGGTACTGACGCTGGCGATCGGCTGCTCGCTGGCAGGCCCTTTGCTGAGTTTGGTGGGCGTGCTGGGCGGTGGTGTTCATCTAGTGGGCGACAGCTCAAGCGGCAAGTCACTGGCGCAACTGATCGGCTCGTCGGTATGGGGCGACCCAGGCATATTCGCCGCCAGTTGGGACATGACCAAGGGCGGCCTGGAGATCGAGGCGTCGAGCCGCAATGACACCATCCTGCCCTTGGATGAGATCAAGCGCGCCGACCCCAAGCGCGTACAGGAAATGGCGTACTCCCTCGCCAACGGCCAGGGCAAGGGCACCATGACCCGTGAGCGCGAAGGCCGCGCCAAATTGAGCTGGCGCCTGCTGACACTCTCCAGTGGCGAGCGCTCCCTCTCTGAACACGCGGCCATATCCGGCAATGCCGCCCACGCTGGCGCCGAGTTGCGCATGGTCGACGTGAACGCCGGCACCCGCACACACCGGGCCTTCGACGAGTTACACGGGCTTGAGGGAGCGGACTTCCACCGGCAGCTCACCGTGGCGGTCGGCTCCCACCATGGACACCTCGGACCGGCCTTTGTCGAGAAGCTGCTCGAGAGCGACGACCGGGCCGGCCTGCTGGAAGACTTCGCCGGGGTACGCGCCAGCTTTGTGGAAGACAACGCCCAGGCCGGCCGGGTGGCTGATCGGTTCGCCGTGATCGCGCTTGCCGGCGAGATGGCCATCGCCTACGGCCTGCTGCCATGGGTGCCGGGTACCGCCCTAGCAGACTGCCGTTTGCTGTACGGCGAATGGCTCAGCCGGGTTGGCAGCGGCAACGCCGAGGATCGGCAGATCCTGGCGGGCATCCTGGACTTTATCGACCGCCACGGTAGCAGCCGCTTTTCAGATGTCGACGATCAAACTCCTGACACCAAGGTGTTCAACAGGGCCGGTTACTGGGAGCTGGTGGGCACCAACCGTCTGTACCTATTCAACAAGCCGGCGCTCATCGAGGCGGCTCACGGCTATGGCCTGTCTCGCATCATCAAAGCCTTGGAGGGCGCTAACGTCCTCGCGCGCCGCGACAACGAACGTAAAACCAAAAACTACCGACTCCCTGGTGGTGGCCAGGCGCGTCTCTACGTGATCGACCCAGACGTCATCGATCGTGAAGGCGGTGGCGTATGAACGTCATTCAAAGACCAGTAATCCAGATTGCCCAAGTTCACAGGAACCTAGAATCACTGGCAACAGTGGCAACACCGGCAACGGCCTTGTGTGACGTGGCTTACAACCGTTGCCACCCTATAAAAAAAGTGGCAACAACTGGCAACGCACACCTCATTTTCAACATAAGAGACCCGTACTTTCCCTTCATTTGGTTATCACTGTTGCCGATAAGAAATCGCTGGCAACAGTTTGGCAGCACCACCAACGCCTGGAGGCCACGGTTTACGGGGCTGTTGCCATTGTTGCCGCTGTTGCCGGTGTTTTTAGAATCACAGGAACAATGGATCACCGGCGATCAGGCCGAGGTGACGCCATGAGTCTCCTTTCCGGTCTGCTCGATCACATGCCGCCAGCCATTGCCGGTACCGACTCCACAAATTTGCGGAGACGGCCTGAACCTCGCCCTCTCCTGGTTCTGACCAGCCCCGTCGAGCGCGCACATCAGTTCAACACCAGCCCGCACGCAAGCGCTGCCACCGCCACACCTGAGTGGCGACAGGCCCGTGACCAATACCTCAACCACATCATGGTTTGTCGGTGCTGCTACGCGCCCACCGGCCGCCATTGCACGGCTGGCGCCCACCTGCGCGCCAGCTACGACACCACGCCTATGGAGGCGCATCAATGACCCCCAGCCTTATCACCCGCTTGTGCAACATCGGCATGAAGCCCGGCATCAGCCCCGCCACTCAGCTCATCACCACCCGGCGAATCTGTCGCGCCATTGCTGACCAGCTTGACGCTATCCGCTCTGAGCGGCGAGCCCTTCGCCGGCAGGCGGAAAAGCTGAAAGCGTTTCTCCCATTCACCCGGCAGTCCATTGCAGAACTGGTGGAACGGGCCAGCGAACACCAAAAGGCCACCCGAAGCAGAGCGTGGGGAGCGCTTGCCGGGTTTGGCCAATCACTGATGTTCGACCGCGAGGGGCTCGCGCAGGCGCTGGGCTTCGACCTGATGTGCGACCTGCTGGGCGTCAACCCAGTACATCGTCAACAAGCCAGCGCAGACGGCGACACCAGCCTTCGCGGAGTGGCGTACCTATCCCAACTGGAGGACAGCGCCGGCCATAAGAGAGGGGATTGGGGCACCGGTGGCCCGCTGTATCGCGCTTGCCATGCCGCCATGATCCGGTTCATCAGGGAATGCCCAGAAGACCAGTTGCCTGACCCGTTTGCTCCTGGTGCGCCGTTCGGCCCGAAGCTGCTGCCCTCCCTGAGCATCGTCGGCAAATGACCATTTTCCGCGCCACGTTTTGCGCATCGCGAAAACGTGGCGCGATACCGAGCAACACCACCGGGGCGCCAGCCCGTGACCAGCGCCTGCGGCGCGCAGAGGAAAACATGACAGACCAAGACAGCAACACAACGAGCCAGGCGCCCACGCACCGGGAGCGCTTCGCCGAGGCATGCAAGGTGACTGACTTTGCCAGTGACCCAAAGATGATTGGCGGGTACGTCGTTTGGGGCGTCAATCACATCGTCAAAGGTGGGCGCGACGGAATCGACGGTCCGTATTACACCCAGCAAGAGGCCGGCATTGCCGCTGACTTGCTGAAAGCCATAAACCCATTTGCCAAGGAATACGCATCTACCCACTGCTCAGCATGGAACCCTGACCCGCGCCGCGAAAAGGCTATCCGTGATGACGCCATGGCATCCCGAATGCTGCTGGCAATGCAGATAGGAGTTGAAGTACCGACCCACACCGCCAATGGCAAGTAGGAGACAAAAATCATGGCCGCTTTAGCAATCGAATACACCCCGCGCACAACTGTCATCCTTGGAGGTTCGCTCGCGAAAAAATACGGACGCAAACACACTTTTCTGCTTTCCGATCACGGAGACGTGCGCGAAGCGGTGAGAGCGATAGACGTGAATCACCAGGGGTTCGCTCAGGACCTAGCCATTGCCAAGGCCAAGGGCCTTGAGTTCGCAGTATTCCGAAATGGAAAGAATGTTGGCGAGGCCGAGCTCGGTCTGGGCGGATGTCGCGAGATCAAGATTATCCCGGTGATTTGCGGGAGCAAGCGCGCCGGATCTTTACAAACTGTAGTTGGAGTCGTGCTCGTCATTGTCGGCGCAGTGGTAACCGCACTCGGTGGCGGAGCTGTAGGGGTTCCAATGATGAAAATGGGGGCTGTGGTGGCCATTGGCGGTGTGATTCAAATGCTCAGTCCCCAGGCCGGCGGCCTCAAGACCAGCGCCGCGCCAGAGAACACCCCCGGCTACGCATTCGGCAGCGCCAAGAACACCACTGCCTCCGGCAACCCGGTACCGCTTTGCATTGGTCACCGGCGCTGGGGCGGCGCGATCATCAGTGCCGCCATCTATGCCGAAGACCAGATGTAATGACCTGATGGAACCAACGGGGCTGCCGCCAGCAGGCGGTCCCCAACTCAGACAGGGATGATACATTCCTCGTTTTACGGAGAAGATTTCTATGCAAAGGATAATTGCCCTGTGCTTGTTAAGCGCGTTGCTGGTGGGCTGCTCGACATCAGCAGTGCCTACCGATAGAGCAAAACAGGTGGGCGCGGACAAGACGTACTCATATCAGGCCACGCCCGCTACTCCATATGGCACGCTTACAGTGGTGCGCGACTCCGGGTTTATCAGTTCAGGTTGCGACATGGGCATCTATGTCGACGGCAAGTTAGCGGCCAGGCTGGCAACAAAGGAAAGGGCTATATTCAAAATCCCGGCCGGTGAGATCGTCCTGGGAGCAGGCGTGATCGGCAGCGGCCTTTGCGGTACAGCTGCAGATCGGC
Source organism: Pseudomonas sp. 1912-s (assembly GCF_029269205.1). Taxonomy (NCBI): domain Bacteria; kingdom Pseudomonadati; phylum Pseudomonadota; class Gammaproteobacteria; order Pseudomonadales; family Pseudomonadaceae; genus Pseudomonas; species Pseudomonas sp. 1912-s. Next base: position 124,005 of record NZ_JARIXR010000010.1, read on the forward strand.
GGGAGAGAGAAGTATCCTTGAGCCCCGGACAGACCAAAAATTACCGGGTATTCACCAGCAGTGAAGCCGATATCGATATTTTGCCAAATACCCTTTGATGTCTTCGGCGAGGTATCGAGGCAGACCATCTTACCAATCTCGCTAAGTGACTTGCCGGGGCGCCACTCCCTAAAACGGTAAAAGTGACCATCCGTGTATGGCTACCATACCTTCGGGAATTCGTTTGATCGCAAGACTTTGTTTCAGCTGAGCTCAACAAACACAGGAAGTGCAAATGCAATGGATCAATGAAAAGGATCTAGCTACTTGGGCAAACCGCACCGATGCCCGTGCATTGCTGATCGACATGGTCGCCGATCTTATAAGAGCGACCATTCCTGACGGCAATCGCTTTCGGTTTCGGTTTCCCGGTGGCGACGCCGGACAAATCCGCGGCTGGGATGGTGACCTGGAAACAACGGCAGCAGTTGGATTTGTGCCCGCCAATAAATCCAAGTGGGAGTTTGGAGCGGGTGCTGGCGAAAAAAAAGCGTCACGTGACTACAAAAAACGTACGGGGAAGACCCCTCCAGATGTCATGGCCGAAAACGCACTTGTTTTGGTCAATCTCGAAGCTTGGGATACCCCTCGTGAGATGCTGACAAAGTGGGAAGACGAGCGTACCGCTGAAGGGAAGTGGCGTGAGGTTAAATATATCGACGCAGTGACCTTGGTTCACTGGCTCGATAGCAACCCTGCTGTAGCGGCGAAATATGCAAGAGACGTGATCGGGAATGCGCCAAAGGAAGGCGCGCTCAGCACAGACGAGTATTGGGAAGAGTTCAGCAGCCAGTTCTCCCCCAAACTTAGCGAAAAGGTCGTCATCAGCGACCGACAGAAAGCCGCAGATGATCTTATCGCCCGTTTACTGGGCCCAGCGGGCCCCATCTTGATCGGTGCGGAAACGACAGAGGAGGTAGTTGCATTTGCAGTAGCTGCTATTCGTAGCGCCGAGGCTGAAACCCGTGCTTTGCTGGAATCGCGAACTCTGATCGTGCGTACTGAGCCTGCCGCCCGCGAATTAAGTAGAAGATCCGGCCTGACGTTTATTATCGGAGCAAAGAGCGCCGAGCCACTAGCCGGTGCACTGAGCATAAACTGCCCGACGCTTTCTGCAGCAACTGGCGCAGCGGCCCGAAGATACGAACAGCTCCATCGGCCATCCGCCAGTAGCATGGCCGAGGGTTTTGTATCAATGGGGCTAGATCGCGACGCAGGATATGAGCTTGCACAGCGGTGCGGCCGTAGTTTGACAATACTGAAAAGACTTATTTCTAACGGTGCTCCTGCGCATCCCGAGTGGATGCATAATGCACAGGCACTCAAACCTGCATTTCTTGCAGGAGGTTGGTCCGCAAACGTACAAATGGATTGCGCCCTGCTTAAAGAGTTGGGGGGTTATCAGTCCTACACCGACTTGGACAGCGTGCTAATGCCAACGCTTGCCCTTTCCGACCGTCCCATCGATAAGGTCGCTGAGATTTGGCAAGTCCGCGCTCCGGTTGACGCCTTCTACTTCTATGGTGAGCAAATCACCGACGCTGATCTCAATCGTCTTCATGACGCAATCGTGAAAGTTTTTGGTCATGTAGCAACCCCGCCTTCTCGGAACGAAAAGTTCACGCATGCTTATACCGCGCCGGCCGACTACAGCAATTGGTTGCGGGATGGATTGGCTCTCACACTGATAATTATTGCCGCTATGCACGGTATGGCTGGACTACACGTCAACGGTAAAACACCCCAGCAGTACGTAGACGACGTCGTAGCAGCTTTGCCGGATTGGGGGAAAACCCATAAGTCTATAATTCGACTGGGGGACCAAGCGGCGTTGTTTGCGGAGGCTGCCCCCAACCCTTTTTTGGAGGCCCTCGAGTCTATCCTCGAGGGCTCTCCTGATGAGCTTTTACATATTTTCGAGAGGGAGGAAAGCAACCATTTTGGACCATCTAGCTCACACACTCGGCTCTTGTGGGCCCTCGAAACTATTGCTTGGGAGCCTAGGTACTTGCACCGTGCAGCAATTGTTCTGGCAAAACTTGCGGAGCTTGACCCTGATCCCGACTCTAACTTTGTCAACCGCCCAATAAACAGCCTGCGAGCAATACTGCTCGGCTGGTCCCCTAGCACCTATGCGCTGCAGGCTCAACGGATCTCTTGCGTAGACGCAATATTAAACAAGTGCCCAGCGGTTGGCTGGCAATTGCTGGTGAAGTTACTGCCCAGAAGTCACGATACTACTTCATCGACGCAGCACCCAAAAATTCGGGACCTTGCGCCGAAGATTCCAGAAGAGATTACTTTCGGTCTGGTATGGGATTTTGAATCTGCCATTGTCACCCGTGCCGTAGCAGCAGCCGGGTTTAACGATGAACGAATTAGCGTGCTAATCAGATCCCTCGGGAGCCTCCAGGCGACCTCTTGCGAGTCAGTACTTTCGCACGTTGACAAATACTTAGAGAAATTTCAAACCCCTGAGGGTAACGAGGTTTGGCACACGCTGAAGGAGGAAGCCTCCCGTCATGACTACTTTTCCGCCTCCGAATGGGCAATGAAGCCTGAAGAGTTGAAGTCGATTGTTGAAATTGTTGACCGGCATAGCCCTTCCGATCCGCTGGTAATGGACAGGCAAGCATTCGACGACTGGCTGCCTAACATCGGAAAGTACCGCCCCGACCAGAGTGGGATTAACGACCCAGATGAAATTCGCAAAACTGTATTGGATCGTGTCCTTCAACGGGACGGTATCTCAGGCGTATCACGCTTGGTCGGGATGGTTAAAATCCCCAGTTTGGTCGGCCCAGCACTTCGAAACACATCAGTGTCAATGGACCAGATGTTCGAGCTTCTTGAAAGAGCACTCGAGAACGGTACGCAACAAGAGTTCGCCTTCTACGTCTCAGCAGTCGGAGCGGAAAAATTTGGCAATCAATGGAAAGACGCTTTCGCAGACAGGGTTCTGACTCATGTTCAAAACGCCTCTGAAAAGGCTCGCCTGCTTCTTGGCTGGCCACAGGATGAGAGAACCTGGTCGCTGGTTGATAGTTTAGGTCGACAGGTTCGTGATGAGTACTGGGCGCAGACCAATGTGTTACCTCTTCAGGGAACTTTCGAGCAGTTGAAATTTTCCATCGAAATGTTTCAACAGAATGAACGAGATATCGATGTGCTCGGGTTAATACATCTGCGGCTAAAAGACCTACCTACCGATATGATTCAAGAGCTCCTGGCTCGGGGAGTCGATCAGATCAATCGGGCTGCGAAACGCATGGGTACTATGCTTCCTTATTACATCGCTCAAACGCTTACTGAACTGAGAATCAGGGCAGACGTTACGGAAAGGGAAATCGCAAGCATCGAATACGCATACCTCCCCGTTTTACGCTTCGAAAAGGAACCGTTGAGTATTATTCAATTAATGAGTCGAGATCCTGAGTTATTTGTGGAGGTGTTGTCCCATGTTTTCAGGGGTAAAAACTCCACGCCAACGGAAGATGTCACCGATGAAGCTAGGGCGCGCGCGCGGTCATCACATGATCTACTGATGATGTTCAAAACTATCCCTGGCCTCAACGACACAGAGGTTGACCCTGACACTCTCTCGAACTGGGTCTCAGAAGCTCGCAGCGCTGCCAAGTCAAAGGATTTGACCGAGATCGGTGATAACTACATAGGTAAGCTTCTTGCTAATGCTCCTGTTAATCCACACGATGATCTGTGGCCCCCCTTAGCAGTATGCAGAGTCATCGAGTTCACAGCGTCTGTAGATTTAGAGCGCGGTTTTATTACTCAGTGTTTTAATAAGCGAGGTGTTTACAGCAAAGGCCTCCATGAAGGAGGCGACCAAGAGCGAAACCTTGCAAAGCAATATCAGAAATGGGCGGACGAAGCGCATTTGAATCCAAGGACGTTCTCAACATTAGAAAGCATTGCCGATGGGTGGCGTCGACGCGCAGCAGAAGAGGACACGCGAGCGGAACAAGACAAGATGAAGAGATAAACACCAAAGAGGACGTTGACGGCTGGGCAGTAAATACGGAGTTATCGCCAAAGCCGCCCAGGCTCAACGGCGTCATGGTTTCTGGACTGCCCCCAGCATCGTAGACATCTCCAGCCTATGCTTTGAGCATAGGAGGAAGTCTATGAGCACCCAACGATTTAAGCCGGAATTTAAGGCCGAAGCAGTCAGGCAAGTCATTGAACGCGGATACTCCGTTGCGGAAACAGCCCTGCGCCTCGGCGTATCGACGCATAGCCTCTATGCCTAAATAAAGCGCTACAGCAAACCTCAAGAAGAACGGCAGCAGGAGGATGATCAGCACACTGAACTACGTCGCCTGAGAGCGGCCAACCTCCCCAGGGACTAACTTTTGCTAACAGGCCGCGAGCGTTGCCACCAGCTCCAGGCGGATCTGACCTCAAGATTTTTCAACATCGCGCCAGGCTTGCGCACTCGATCCAATGTCAGGTTTTGTCCGGTTCTGTTGCGCGCTCGATGACAGGTTCTCGACCTGAAAAAAGGTTAAGTTTTGTTAAGTCGATGGCGCTGACCAAATGGCATTTATCAACCATTTGCGGACACGTGTATCTGGCCTCAAGGCGGATGCATCGAGTGATTTTCCTCATCACCATCTGAAAACTACTCCTGCTTTCCGCCTGAGACATTGATAGTCACAGACTGCGTATCTGGCTGCTATCACCTATTTCCCAAGGTTAATGCGTGCATGGACCTCATTAATAGGAAAACCAGGGGGCGTGGGCTTGAACCCCTTCGACGCCTTCTGCAAACCGTAACCTTTGCGCTGATGCGTCCTCAATGCGGTCAAGTCCAAGCTCATTGTAAGAAAAGTCAAGTTGTCTCCTCCTTTGATCCTCAATGGGTTCATCATTTCGGAACTTGAGGGGCTAACCACTCTGGAATCACCGAAGCTCGAATCGTTAACCTGTACTACATAGCAATGTAGATCTCGAGCCGCCGACTCAATAACGTTTGAGAAGTAGTTGACGTCTCGATTGAACTCTGAAGCAACAATAAAGTCAACTTTACCTTTGAATAAAGACCTGTCCTCAATTGAGGCTAGCTCAAAGCAGTTATATATCGCAAAGCTGGCGCCTCGCCATCTGAAGAGATGATATGGCTCTTTACTGACAGGAATTTTTAGTCCTTCGTTGAGTAGGATGAATTCTTCTTCCGGCGAGTAAAATCGTTTCAACCTGCGGATAGGTATACAGGCCCAGTGTCCTGCCGCCGTCTGATAAGGCAACGCTGCCAGAACTTGATTTAACGCTTTCCCCCTTTTATCGACTTGGTGCTCAAGCCCGCATACGACTCCAATCCGGTGCTTGCGAGCCCATGCCACCAACATGGATTCCCAAGCATACGGAACACTTACTTCTGGAAAAACCACGAGGTCAATTTGACGGTCGCCTTTACCTCGGTAACGTGATAGGTCATTAAGGAGTTTATTAAAAGATTTTAGCCTTTCGCGGCTAAGGTTTGGATGACCTAAAAAACTAGACTCAATATTCACATTGAGGACTGGAATGTTTGCTAGCGCAATTTGGATAGTGTTATGTAAATCAGTGGTTTCTGCCCCAATGGCGACCGTTTCAAAATTTGCCATGTTGTTTATTCCTCATTGCTCATAGGTGCGGTCCAACTCACTCCAGCAACAGGGTGCCTATTAATGGCTTCAAAGATTCTAGATGCCTGTTCAAAGACTGTCTCTGTTCCGCGAGGGAGAACACCGCTGTAAACAAGCAGCATGCATTCGTCGAAATTGACGAACCTAGGAGAGTACTTAATTTTACGTTGGTCTACTTTTACTGATAATTTTGTCGCTCGGTCGCTCAGTGGCCCTTTGTAGGTCGTAAAGTTTAATAGAGGCCTGCGAACAAAATGGTGCCGCAGTAGGTTTGCACTACGCAGCGACTCTGAGTGGACTTCGTCAACAAATTCAGAAAGGCCGGCATCTTCTGCACTGACTGCGTCGGCCATGGCTATTGAAAGCTCAAGATGTATTTTGAGGTCAGCTATCAGCTGTTTAGTAACTATTACGTCGTCGGCGCGTACTCGCGAAATTTCTGTCTTCAGTTGCTTGCTGAAAGCATTGAGAGTGATTCTGTCATTTGCGATGCCTAGCAGTGTGAGAACACGCTCCCACAAATCAAAAAACTCGATTGCGCTGCGACCTTTAAAAAATTTCTGAAGGCCTAGGCTAACCTTTCTGTCGGGTGGGTCATCCGTCATTAAATAAAGGATGGCCTGTTTTGCCAAGTGCTTAGCAAGTTCATAACGGTTCTCAGATACACTCTTGACACTTCGGAACTTATTAGTTGAGCCTTCATAAAGTAGTTCGTAAGCAACATCCTCCATGGAGTTATCCGCCTCGTCGACTGGAAGTAGCAAAAAATCGCTTCCGTTTTGTTCAAGCTTTTTTTGAAACTTTTCTAAGCCGGCAATCGAATGGCGTGCGTCAAAATATTGCAAGATACATTTAGATTGTTGCAATAGGAGGCCTGGACGCACGCAAATCTCATATGCGCCTTTTTCTGACTCGCGAAGAATATTATTATCAACAAGCAACGCCTCAATGAACGCGGCGACCGGGTTTTCGTTGTTATCAGATGGATCAGAGGGGAGAGGGATAACGAGCAGAATATCATCAACATATCGACCATAATAAGCTGGGCGCACCTCTCTCATTACCGCAGAGTCGAAACTCTGTAAATACCAGTTGGCAAGAATGAGGGACGAACAAAGCCCAATAGGAAGTCCTACTACGTTGCCAGCAATGTCTGGATGCGTTCGGTTCAATACAGGCGAAATGCATTCACGATAGGATTCACCAATAGCTTGAATGCACGAAAGAAGTGGACTGGCTTTATTTTTATTTTTTGATAGTTTACTCCCCGCAGTTTCAATGGAAGAGCTAACCTCGTCAAAGTCGATATTAACCCTGTAGTAATACTCCTGCACATCAAGGCCCAAGATCGCTACGTTACGCCGCTCATCCACTAGCAGTTTTTTGGCTTTACGAATACCAGTGTCGCGCCACCGCGAATATTGCTCGTGGTATTTGGTGAACAGCGCTAGAGAATCGTCTTCCTCGTTACTAAGGTGGCTCGACAACCGTGATCCGCAGCAATCATCATCTAGCGCCTCATCCAGAACCCGCCCTTCGAGCATGATCCAAAGGACTGCGATGAGATGGAGTTCAATTGGCCCATCAAAGAAAAAATTAACTTTATCAACGTCGATGGTCGGGGCGGTCGTCACGTTAGTGATAAATCGCCCTTTGTTAATTTGTGCATCGGGTAGGTCTTGTGGGCCCAGCTTGAGCTTTTTTGGTACTAATCGGTACCCGACTTCTTTCAGCCACCTTTGAAACTTGGGGGAAGCTGATGGTTGGGCCGCATTTACTACCTCATGCACGGCAGCGAGTTTTTTGTCGAAGTCTTTGCCGCATTCAAAGGCTGCAAGCCTGGCACGTAGCCTGAGGTCAGTCTTGTCAAAATAGACGAGGCTTTTCAGCTTCCGATAGGCAAGTTGGACTTGTTCTTCAGTCACACGCATTTCATTGAGTCTCACTCAAAGCAGGGGCTGATATGTTCGCTGGGTAAAAATTGCCAGCTTTAGCCGATTTTCGACGTAGCTATGCAGTTTCCATCGGCAAAAGACCTAATGGACGGCCCATTCAGTTCTCATTAGTTCGCACGAGATACTACAGGACCAGTCGCTTCTTGCAGATCGCTGTCGCTGATGGGGGCAGCTATGGGTCGGAATCTGCCAGTATCCACCAAGGTATCCACGGATTGACGCTGATCAAGATGGATACCCGGGCGGTGACCAGGCGCGGTGACCGCCATAAGTGATCACTTTGAGCCGGTCACAACCATCACATGGACTGCTCTCGTCAGGTGACCGTCGACACGTTTTCGCGCAGTGTTTCGCGCACGCCCATTGCGCACCTGAAGCGCGCGAGGCCACGCTCAGTTGTCGCTTCACCTGAAAAAGTGGACGACGAACAAAATTAGTATGGCCACGAGAAGCACTTTGATATGGCGAAGTGAACGAGCGACCTCCGGTAGTGTGTTTTGCGGTCCACTCCGCAAGTAACTGCAGAGATCCTCGTAGCGCCGCTTTTGACCTGCTTCCAACTCATCCACTTGGTCGACGAGACGCTCAGTCGCGAGCGCCATGCCTTTCACCCCCTCTTCTATCGAGAAGAGAGCATCTGCGTGCATCAGAGGGTCGCGGAGATTCCTCTCTCGCAGACCCGTTAGGATGTCCTCATCACGTTCCATTGATTCTCCCCCCACATTCCTATTCAACCTCGTGATCCTAACCTATTGCTCATCATTTGGATGACGCTAAGCGCTTTGGCCGCCGGCGCTTCACGAAACCTCAGGCCGACGACTAACCTGAGGATCTGTCGGAACCTGCTCGACCCTACACAACCGTCTATTACCCGTCGTCTGGTACGCAGTAATTGCGCAAATTGCGCACAGAAATCAAGCAGCTCAGCACGCACGGTTGGTACGCATTCTGGGTGCGTACCGGAGCCAGGTTCGCACTTCTGGTTCGCACCCTCTTACGCGAACCTGGTGCGAACCAGGCGGCCAACCTGTTATCAAAAGTTACGGTTGCCAGGCGCTGGTTTCCACCAAAAGCAGGCGCTCTGACTGGAAACGTCGATAAATAACGGCACATTATCTGGAGGCCCTAGCGGAAAGCGCTCCCACCATTGGGAAAACAGGCTGTAAATGAACACGCCTCGCCTATTCAGCTACATTCATTCGCAACATAGGAAGGGAGAAGGGTATGCCATCAATGGAAGTAGCTCTTGTGGGCGGAGAGCGCGCTACGCCAGAGCCGGGCCTTAAAGGCGAGTGTCCGTTATGCGGTAAACCTGCTCAGGCGAAATGCGGGCCAATTATTCGCTGGCACTGGGCACACGCTGGCCGGCGGCACTGCGACCCATGGATGGAGAACGAAGGCCCATGGCATCGCGCTTGGAAGGCACTTTTTCCGTTCGATTGGCAAGAGGTTGTGGCCTATGACCACTCTGGCGAGAAGCATATCGCTGATGTGAAGCGCCCCGACGGAACAGTGATCGAGCTCCAAAACTCGCCGATGAGCATAGAAGAAATGCAGAGCAGAGAGGCATTCTATGGCGACCGGATGGTGTGGATAGTAAATGCCGAAAAATTTCGCAGCCAGATCTACATTCAAGAAGCACTTCCTGACCCCCGCGCGAACTTTGTGGCTGACCTAATATTCGCGCAGCCGATCTCCGATGCAAGGCGAAATAACGTGGTGATTCGCGGGGACGGCCAAAGCCTGATGTTCTTCCGAAAGTCCGACATTTGGCCAGACGGAACACCCACGTATCAGGTTCACTCAGGGCAAAGTCTTGGCGACCTTGTGGTGAAAAACTACGTAGGCCACCACCTATGCGTTTGGCTTAAACCGCGCGAAGTGTGGAAGAGGGCAAAGCGTCTGGTCATATTCGACTTTGGAGGCGAAACAATGTGGGCGGCGTGCCATTACGGTGAAGACAAACTGTTCTGTGTAAGGCGTGTATCCAAAAGCAAGCTAGTCCAATCGCTACTAGATGGCAGTGAGCCCGTGCTCTCGGAGAAGGTCGAGCCAATTGCGCCATACACGGACTGGATGAGGCCAACCGCACTTTGACCACACTTTGACGGAATGTGATACAGGCATCAGACCAACCCCACGCCGCGTGGGCGTCTGAGGCTTATCGCGTGGCCCGCCTGTCAAACAAGCACACCGCGGCTACTGATACCCCTGACAGACCCCAGACGGATACGGTGCTTTCGGCCCTCCTACTTTTACCTGGCCTTTACCGAATCGCTGGCGAATGTGAGACAGGCATGAGACGGATTCTGCGAGCGTGACCGCCTGAGAACGCGCATCGGCCAATACGGGCGGGGCTCACGCATTACATGCGGGGAAATCCCGTATCACATCGCCAGCGCACTTTTTCGCCGGCAGACGCAAACCACGTAAGGGTGAATCCAGGCACTCGCGGCGCCGGTGCTACGCTCTCTCGAAACACGGAGAGCCACCATGACGGATACCAAACTGATCGCCAGCCTGTTCGACCGCCTCAATCAAAACCAGCTCGCACTGGGCGCGGCAGTGGAGGAGCTTTCCAATTGGGTCGAACAGCGCGGATCGGCAGACGTTGCCAACAGCGTGCGCGGCGCTCTCGAAACGCTCGATGAGAACCTGGTATTCATTCGCCAGGGCATTGCTGAACTGACCGTCGCCGGCAGCCTGGGGCAGTCCTGACGCGGGATAGGATTCTGGACAGGCTCTGGACGGCTGGAGAGGCCGCAGTTCTTCCGGCCCGGCCCGCAGGCCAAAGCCAGCAAGGGCTGAGGGCAGATCGGGCGTGCGGCCGGATAGCTACCTCGTCCAGAAACAGAGGCGACCCGCGACATTCACTGGCGGGAAAAGTGGCCCGCCGCAGAACTAATCAAACGTGGCCAAAATCCTTGACCAGCCTTGACGGAACCTTGACGAGATTTTAGACAGGTCTTGACGGATTTATCTGGCGCCACCGGCGGCAGGAACGCTGAAAGCCAAGCAGGACCATGCTTTGTGGCCATTCGCTTAGGTTGGCCAGCACCAACCTCGTCAAGAATTCTAGAAGTGCCCGTCAAGGTAACTGCCCGACCAATATCTAGACCCACGCCGGCCGGATGGGATGGTGAAATACCGGGCCAGACAAATCCTTAGCGCGCCAGGCAATACTAGACAGGCTCTAGACGGATTTTCGCCGACAGACCACGGGGAAATTGTCCGCAGCCCAAGCAATGCGCAGCTTCCAGCGTTAAAGGTGGCGTGCTGGTGCTTGATGCTCGTCAAGTATTTTCCGTGGCTTCCAGCGAACTGACAGCAGGTCGGAGCAGGTGGTGAACGAGTTGTTCACCCTGGAGCGGAAGCTGGTCGACTTGCCAGCTTTGCCAACCCCCGGTCTCCAGGTAGTTGCTCACGTTCCGCTGGTAACATCTGCAGGTCATCTGCTGGCTCCGCTTCATTCCGGCGCCAGCATCAACCGCGCACCGAGGATAGAGCCGTGTCCGTTATTGACTGTGATTATCTACCCGCCGACAAGGTGGTGTTTCCGCCGGAGCTGGCGCTGCTGATCGTCAGGAAGGCCAGCGCAATGGCGGCAGCATTCGAGGAGCAAGCGCTCGACCAGCTCACCAAGGACGCCCGGCACGCCCTTTCGCGGGGAGCTGAGCCACGGTGTGTAATTAGGGAAATGCGCTTGTAGGCGGGAAAGAGAACTGCCGGGATCTCGTTAGCTTTTCCGGCACCTGTCATACCGAAATGGGAGGCTAGGTACAGGCCCAGAATTCCGGGTAAGCGAAAGTAAGCAAAACCGGCTGGGTTAAAGCAATCTGCTACTGGGCGGGAGGCCATTCCTTCGGCTTTTCAATATCGGCCCAGGGCCATGGTGATGGATGACTTCGATGACGAGCCCAAATCAAAAGTTCGACTGCGTCGGCTTTGTCCCCAACGCCGAGCAGCCGGGCATTCTCTAACGCACAAACAAACCCGTGGGCGAACAGAAACTGCCTTTCACGCTCTGACGGACTTTTCTCTCCTCGAATCGCCTCAAGCAAGCTCAACCAACGATCAGCGCAACTCTCTGGAAAACGATCTTCCAAAGTACGCGTGTAGATATCGGTCGACATAAAGGCAGCTCCGAGCACTTATTTCAGAGCCCAGAGCGTAGCAGCCACACTAGCTGATCGCCATCGACGAAAGCCGCCCGCCCAGACTGAGGCAAAGCACGCTAACCAACTTGAAGTGACGCCATTGCAGTCTCCCCCACCATGAATGCCCACTACCCTGATCCGGGGTGGTGATCTTGAGAGGTATAGATGATTGAGATGGCTTTCTGCGTGGATGGCTGACGAGGGTGGAATCACCAGCCTTTTGTAGAAACGGGGAACGAACGGGGAAAATTTCTACTAGAAGAGGCCCAAAACGAAAAAGGCCCACCGTGAGGTGAGCCTAAGTCGTTGTTCTATATGGTGCCGGCACCAGGAGTCGAACCCGGGACCTACTGATTACAAGTCAGTTGCTCTACCAACTGAGCTATACCGGCGTGTTAGGGCGACGATTATAGCGATTGGCAAGCTTCTGTAAACCCCTGAATTCTGACTATTTTTGCAACCGCCCGGGTTTTCTCTCCGCTACCTCGTTTCCACCATCCAAACCCTGCAAATCCCATGCGTTGGATCACTGGAAAAGGCTATCGAGTAGTGGCAGTATGCCATCCATTTCCACCGCCTACGTGTACAAAACCAAACGAACCATCGGCATCTATCAGGATCAATCCTGAGCGCGTTCGCGCGACGAATGTACTTATAGAAGGAAGCACCACGTGAAACGGAATCTCTCGCTGGCTCTTATCGTCCTGGCCGCTACCCTCGGTGGCTGCGCCGCCCACAAGCCGGCCAACGACCCGGCCCTCGTCGGCCAATGGAAAGGCCTGCGTGCAGAAAGCGGCAAGTGCCAGTTCCTGTCCTGGAACAACAACCTCAAGCCCGACGGCCGCTTCACCATCACCTTTTTCCGTGATGCGCAGCAAACCCAGCCGATTCAAACCGAGAACGGCACCTGGTCTGCGGCCAACGGCAAGAATGAGTTGCGAACGGATGGCGTGCGTACGCCGGATATCTACACCTACAAGATGGTCGACACCGACACGGTGCATTACGTGAGTGTGGCGGCGGACCCGACTGGCGATTGCCAGGAAGATTATGAGTTCACCGAGCACCGTATTCGTGGTTAACGCGATTTAGCTTCAGATGAAATTTTGTGGCGAGGGAGCTTGCTCCCGCTGCGCAGCAGGCCCAAAACAGTGGGAGCGCTGCGCACTCCAGCGGTAGCAAGCTCCCTCGCCACAGGTTTTGCTGTTCACCGTGTCAGCTGCCTTCATTGCACGAATCCGCAAATTTCATGTACTCAAACACGCGCTTCTGGCCATGGGAATCCAGGTAGGTCATCCGCGCATTCACCACGCCGCACGCCGCGCCACCATCGTCCACGGTCGACAGCACTTGCTGAATATCCAGCTTGGGGCTGGCCTCGGCATGGGCGGAAAAGGCGGCAATGTTGAGCAAGGCAAACAGGCTGCTGGCGATGAAGGTGGTGCGGTTCATGGGGGTGTCCTCTGGGGTTCAATAGGTAGGTTGTTTCGTTGGAGCCTATTGAGCGCCCGGGAGGTATCCGGCCTGTGTCGTGCACCCCGGCGTTTTGCCTCCGCATGTATTGAGGGGGGAATTGCATACAACTTGATACACAAACCCAGCCATTAGAGGGATTAGTCGGTCGCGGCTTTTACTTAGATGTTTTCGGCATAACGGCCATCGCTTTTCCCTTGAATACGGCGAGTCTTTCCGTATTCTGTTTCGAAATATTAAGCGTCAGATTAATAGCGGAATCGTTTAACTCCTTTGACGGAGCGCTGACGGTCAATTACTTAGTTGTAATTTGATTCTTCAGCCAAACCATTTTTCCTGACCATGTAGCCAAAAATAAGCAGGTAAAGCACTGCAAGCTCCTGATCTAAATGGCAATGACAAAAAATCCAAAAATAAGTCAAAAAATCGACACAAAGCCACTCGTCGGAAAGAATTAATCCAAAAGCATCAAAATACTGACACCATCAATCTGATATCACAGAATGCCGCCTGCCAACACATAACTAGAAATACCAAGGTCAGCCTTATGCGCTGACCTTTTTATCGCCTTTAAAGCGTATTAATCGGGGAGGGCCGTGGGTGAGTCGTGCAGATGATATTTCCAAACTATTCAATAAGCTGGGCGCTAATCCAAATGGCTACCGGGAGTTGCAGGCCGTCCACGATTATCTTGAGGACGACGTGGTAGTAGAGCGTTTCGACGCCTTGCCCATCGCCGTCAAGGCAGCGTCCCCGGTTGTGCTGGATGAGCCACCGTCGGCGCCGTTGCTGCGTTTGCTCGAAGAGCTGACCCAGGGCGAAGCCGATCACCTGCAACCGCCCGAAGTGGTGGAAGGGCCGACCGGTGAGGTGTACTCGGAGCAGTCCTCACCCAAGGTGATTGTGGTGGTCTCGCTCAAAGGTGGTGTCGGTCGCAGCACGCTGACCGCCGCTATCGCCAGCGGCTTGCAGCGTCAGGGTCGGCCGGCCCTGGCGCTGGACCTGGACCCGCAAAACGCCCTGCGTCATCACTTGTGCCTGGGCCTGAATGTGCCTGGCATCGGCGCGGCGAGCTTGAACAATGAGTCCTGGGAAGGCCTGGCTGAGCGCGGCTTTGCCGGTTGCCGGCTGGTGGCGTTCGGTGAGACCAACAACGAGCAGCAGCAGAACCTCAATCGCTGGCTGGGCGAGGAAGCCCGGTGGCTGCCCAAGCACCTGGCCGGCCTGCGCCTGAACGGCCAGGACACGCTGGTCATCGACGTGCCGGCCGGCAACACGGTGTACCTGCATCAGGCCATGGCTTTGGCCGATCTGGTGTTGGTGGCGGTGCAGGCGGATGTTTCTTCGTTCAGTACCCTGGCCCAGATGGACAGTGTGCTGGCGCCGTACCTTGAGCGCGAAAAACCGCCACAGCGTTACTACGTGATCAACCAACTCGACGGCGCCCACCGCTTCAGCCTGGACATGGCCGAAGTGTTCAAGGCTCGCCTGGGCGATGCATTGCTCGGCACGGTCCACCGTGACCCGGCGTTCAGCGAAGCCCAGGCCTACGGCCGCGATCCCCTCGACCCTACCGTCAACAGTCTCGGCTGCCAGGACATTCATGCCCTGTGCCGCACGCTGCTCGAACGCATCGATTCGGACCTTCCATGACCGACACTACGTCCTCTACGCCCCACACCCCGGGGCGCACTGAACAGCGCCTGGACGCCGCGATTTCGCGCTTCAACCGCTGGCCCGACGCGCTGCGCAAAGTGCTGGTGGTGATCAGTTGTGTGGTTGGCACCTTGCTGTTGGTGAGCATCGTCAGCGCCCCGCTGGACCTCTACAGCCAATGCCTGTTTGCCGCCGTGTGCTTCCTCGCGGTGCTGGTGCTGCGCAAGATTCCCGGGCGCATGGCGATCCTCGCACTGGTGGTGTTGTCGCTGGTGGCGTCGCTGCGCTACATGTACTGGCGGCTGACTTCCACCCTCGGGTTTGAAACCGGGCTCGACATGCTCTTCGGCTACGGCCTGGTGCTCGCCGAGCTGTACGCGCTGGTGGTGCTGATCTTCGGCTACGTGCAAACCGCCTGGCCGCTGCGCCGCGAGCCGGTGTGGCTCAAGACCGAACCGTCGGAGTGGCCCACCGTCGACGTGTTCATCCCGACCTATAACGAGGCGTTGAGCATCGTCAAACTGACCATCTTCGCCGCCCAGGCGATGGACTGGCCCAAGGACAAGCTGCGCGTCCACGTACTCGACGATGGCCGTCGCGACGACTTCCGCGAGTTCTGCCGCAAGATCGGCGTGAACTACATCCGTCGCGACAACAACTTCCACGCCAAGGCCGGCAACCTCAATGAAGCGTTGAAGGTCACCGACGGCGAATACATCGCGCTGTTCGACGCGGACCATGTGCCGACCCGTTCGTTTTTGCAGGTCAGCCTCGGCTGGTTCCTCAAGGACCCCAAGCTGGCGATGCTGCAAACGCCGCACTTCTTCTTTTCGCCCGACCCGTTTGAAAAGAACCTCGACACCTTCCGCGCCGTGCCCAACGAGGGCGAGCTGTTCTACGGCCTGGTGCAGGACGGCAACGACCTGTGGAACGCGACGTTCTTCTGCGGCTCATGTGCGGTGATCCGCCGTAAGCCGTTGCTGGAAATCGGCGGCGTAGCCGTCGAGACCGTGACCGAAGACGCCCACACCGCGCTCAAGCTCAACCGCCTGGGCTACAACACCGCTTACCTGGCAATCCCGCAAGCAGCGGGCCTGGCCACTGAAAGCCTGTCGCGCCACATCAACCAGCGCATTCGCTGGGCGCGGGGCATGGCGCAGATTTTCCGCACCGACAACCCGCTGCTGGGCAAGGGCCTGAAGTGGGGCCAGCGCATCTGCTACGCCAACGCCATGCTGCACTTCTTCTATGGCTTGCCGCGGCTGGTGTTCCTGACCGCGCCGCTGGCCTACCTGATTTTCGGCGCGCAGATTTTCCACGCCTCGGCGCTGATGATCGTTGCCTACGTGTTGCCCCACCTCGTGCATTCGAGCCTGACCAACTCGCGGATCCAGGGGCGCTTCCGCCACTCGTTCTGGAACGAGGTCTACGAGACCGTACTGGCCTGGTACATCCTGCCGCCGGTATTGGTCGCGCTGGTCAACCCGAAGGCCGGTGGCTTCAACGTCACTGACAAGGGCGGGATCATCGACAAGCAGTTCTTCGACTGGAAACTCGCCCGGCCGTACCTCGTACTGCTGGCGGTGAACCTGGTCGGGCTGTGCTTCGGGCTCTATCAATTGATCTGGGGCGATGAGTCCACCGCGGTCACCGTGGCGATCAACCTGACCTGGACCCTCTACAACCTGATCATCACCAGTGCGGCAGTGGCGGTGGCTTCGGAGGCGCGGCAAGTGCGTTCCGAGCCGCGGGTCAGCGCGAAATTGCCGGTCAGCGTGATCTGCGCCGACGGCCGTGTGCTCAAGGGCACCACCCAGGATTTCTCGCAGAACGGCTTCGGCCTGATCCTCGCCGACGGGCACCAGATTGCCCAGGGCGAAGCGGTGCAGTTGGTGCTGTCGCGCAATGGCCAGGACAGCCTGTTCCAGGCGCGGGTGGTGTTCAGCAAGGGTGCGCAAATTGGCGCGCAATTCGATGCACTGTCCCTGCGCCAGCAAAGCGAACTGGTCCGCCTGACGTTTTCCCGCGCCGACACCTGGGCCGCCAGTTGGGGCGCCGGCCAGCCCGATACACCGTTGTCTGCCCTGCGTGAAGTCGGTGCCATCGGCATCGGCGGCCTGTTTACCCTGGGCCGCGCCACGCTGCATGAATTGCGTCTGGCCTTGCGCCGCACTCCCTCACAACCGCTCGATACGCTGATGGACAAGCCATGACTTCCACACTATTTGCCCGCCCGCAGTCGCGCGGTGTGCTCGCGCTGATGATCGCTTCGCTGCTGGGCCTGGGCTCGCAGGCGCAGGCCGCTGCACCCGCCGTTGCGGTGCAGAGCACTGATGACGGCTACAGCCTGACCCTCAAGCAATTGGGCCGCCGCGACACCATGAACCTGCAAGGCGTGGAAGCGTCCGACAGCGTCAACTTCGACATCCGTGCCGATGAAGTGGTGAAGGGCGCGCAACTGCTGCTCAAGTACAGCTACTCGCCGGCACTGCTGGCGGACCTGTCGCAGATCAACGTGCTGGTCAACGACGAAGTCGCCGCCAGCCTGCCGCTGCCTAAAGAAGGCGCGGGCGTCCAGCAGGAAAAGCTGGTGCAGATTCCGGCGCACCTGATCACCGAATTCAACCGCTTGAGCCTGCAGTTCATCGGCCACTACACCATGTCCTGTGAAGACCCGCTGCACAGCAGCCTGTGGGCCAAGATCAGCAACAGCAGTGAGCTGAAAGTGCAGGTGCAGCCGATCGTTTTGAAAGACGACCTGTCGGTGCTGCCGCTGCCGTTCTTCGACAAACGTGATGCCCGCCAGGTCAGCCTGCCGTTCGTGTTTGCCACCGCGCCAGACAACGCCGCGCTGGAAGCCGCCGGTGCACTGTCGTCGTGGGTAGGCGGCATGGCCAGCTACCGTGGCGCGACGTTCCCGACCACCCTCGGAGAGATCCCGGCCAAGGGCAACGCCATCGTGCTGGTGCAAAGCACCCAGGCCGTCGACGTGCACGGTGTGGCGGTTCCCGAACCTAAAGGGCCGACCCTGACCCTGATCGCCAACCCCAACGACCCGAATGGCAAGCTGCTGATCGTCTCCGGCCGTGACGGTGCCGAACTCAAGCGCGCCGCCACCGCCGTGGTGCTGGGCAACCCGGTGTTGACCGGCAACAGCGTGGTCATCACCAAGCTCGACACCCTGGCCCCACGCACGCCGTACGACGCGCCGAACTGGTTGCCCAGCCATCGCCCGGTACGCCTTGGCGAGCTGGTGGAGCTGAAAAAGCTCAACGTCTCCGGCTACAACCCGGGCCCGATCAGCGTCGACCTGCGCCTGCCGCCCGACCTGTTCAACTGGCGTGAAGAGGGCGTGCCGCTCAACGTCAAATACCGCTACACGCCACAACAGGTGTCCACCAATTCCTCCTTGCTCATTGGCTTGAATGACCAGTTCATGAAGTCTGTCGCGCTGCCGTCGGTGACCCACCTGGGCGGTGGCCAGAGCCTGCTGGACCAGCTGAAGAAAGACGAAACCCTGCCCCGTGAAGTGACGACCCTGTTGCCGATCAGCTCGGCTTCGCCCAAGTCCAAGCTGCAACTGCGCTTCATGTACGACTACATCAAGGAAGGCGAATGCCGGGACATCATCGTCGACAACATGCGCGGCGCGATTGATCCGGACTCGAGCCTGGACCTGAGCAGCTACCAGCACTTTATTGCCATGCCGAACCTCGGCGTGTTCAACGATTCGGGCTTCCCGTTCACCCGCCTGGCTGACCTTTCGGAGTCGGCGGTGGTGATGCCGGACAACGTCGGCCCCGACGAGCTGAGCGCCTACCTGACCGTGATGGGCCGCTTCGGCGAGTCCACCGGCTACCCGGCCACCGCTGTCAAAGTGGTGCAGGCCAAGGACGTGCAAAGCGTTGCCGACAAAGACCTGCTGGTGCTCGCCACCGGTGGCAACCAGCCGCTGTTGCAGCAATGGCAGCAGTACCTGCCGGCCACCAGTGACGGCCCGCAGCATCACTTCCTGCTGTCTGACCTGCCCCGTTATGTGCGCAGCTGGATCAGCCCGGACGCCGCCGCCAACCAGCATCCGGCCAACGCCGGCATCACCTTCAGCGGCTTGAGCAACAGCACCTGGTTCGCCGGTTTCCAATCGCCGCTCAAGGCCGGGCGCAGTGTGGTGCTGATCGCCAGCAACCAGCCTCAAGGCCTGCTTGAAGCGACCTCGGCGCTGATTGGCGGTGACGACTACAAAGACTCGATCCAGGGCAGCCTGGCGGTGGTGCAGGGCACGCAGATCAGCTCGCTGGTCGCTGACCAGCAGTACTACGTCGGCAACCTGAACTACTTCAAATTCATGCAGTGGCAGCTGTCCCAGAACCTGGGCTGGATGTTGGCGATTACCTTCCTCGGCTTGTTGGTGCTGACCTGCCTGATCTACCTGGCACTGCGTGCCCGTGCTAAACGGCGGTTGGCATGAGCCCGTTGCGTAGCGCGATTTTGACGGTGATCGGTACGGCAATGTTTGCCGGTGCCGCCCAGGCGCAGACCTGTGACTGGCCGCTGTGGCAGAACTACGCCAAGCGTTTCATCCAGGACGACGGCCGGGTGTTGAACTCGTCCATGAAGCCGACGGAAAGCAGTTCGGAAGGGCAGTCGTACGCGATGTTCTTTGCCTTGGTCGGCAACGACCGGGCGACCTTCGACAAGCTCTGGACCTGGACCAAGGCCAACATGGCGGGCGCCGACATCGGCCAGAACCTGCCGGCCTGGTTGTGGGGCAAGCGCGACGACGGCAAGTGGGGCGCGATCGACACCAACTCCGCCAGCGATGCGGACTTGTGGATGGCTTACGCCTTACTCGAAGCGGCGCGTGTGTGGAATGCACCGCAGTACCGCAGCGACGCCCAGCTGGTGCTGGCCAACGTTGAGCGCAACCTGATCGTGCGCGTGCCGGGCCTGGGCAAGATGCTGTTGCCGGGGCCGGTGGGTTATGCGCACCCCGGTGGCCTGTGGCGCTTCAACCCGAGCTATCAAGTGCTGCCGCAACTGCGCCGCTTTGCAAAAGAACGCCCGAACGCCGGCTGGAACGAAGTGGCCGAGAGCAACGCGAAGATGCTCGCCGACCTGCCGAGCAACCCCCACGGCCTGGCGGCCAACTGGGTCGGCTATCGCGCCACCAGCGCGAACACCGGGCTGTTTATCGTCGATCCGTTTTCCGATGACCTGGGCAGCTACGACGCAATCCGCACGTACCTCTGGGCCGGCATGACCGCCAAGAGCGACCCGCTGGCCGCGCCGATGCTCAAGGCGTTGGGCGGGATCTCCCGGGCGACCGCTTCGTCGGTCACCGGTTTGCCGCCGGAGAAAGTCCACGTGCTGACCGGTGAAGTCGAGAAAAACAACGGCTATACGCCGACGGGTTTCTCGGCCTCCACCCTGGCCTTCTTCCAGGCCCGGGGCGAAACCGCCCTGGCGCAACTGCAAAAACAGAAGGTCGACGATGCCCTCGCCAAGGCCCTTGCCCCATCGGCGGCGGACAGTGCGCAGCCGATTTATTACGACTACATGCTCAGCCTGTTCGGCCAGGGCTTCGCTGATCAAAAGTACCGTTTCGAACAAGACGGCACGGTGAAATTATCCTGGGAGTCAGCATGCGCCGTCACACGCTAGCCGTTGCGATTCTGGCCGCCCTGGCTTCTACCGCCAGCTTTGCCGAAACCACTGACCCGCAAAGCCTGCTGATCGAGCAGGGCTATTACTGGCAGTCGAAAAAGAACCCGGAGCGCGCGCTCGAAACCTGGCAGAAACTGTTGCGCCTGAGCCCCGAGCAACCGGATGCGCTGTACGGCATCGGCCTGATTTCGGTGCAGCAACAGCGCCCGGCTGAAGCGCAAAAGTACCTGGCCCGCCTGCAGGCGTTGAGCCCGGTTCCGCGCCAGGCCCTGCTGCTGGAGCAGGACATCACCCTGAATATTCCGGCCAACGCCAAGTTGCTGGAGCAGGCGCGCGAACTGGGCGAGCCTGACGAAGAGCGCGAACAAGCCGTTGCGTTGTATCGCCAGATCTTCCAGGGGCGCCAGCCTCAGGGCCTGGTCGCCCGCGAGTATTACAACACCCTGGGTTTCACCCCCAAAGGCACGAATGAAGCCATCGCCGGCTTGCAGCGCTTGTCCCGCGAGCGGCCGAATGACCCGATTGTGGCGCTGTTTCTGGCCAAGCACCTGGCGCGTAACCCGGCCACCCGTGCCGAGGGCATTCGCGCGCTGGCCAAGCTGGCGCCGAACAACGACGTGGGTGGCAACGCCGATGAAACCTGGCGCTTTGCGCTGATCTGGCTCGGCCCGCCGAAGAGCGACCAGGTGCCGTTGTTCCAGCAGTTCCTTGCGGCGCACCCGGACGACACCGAGATCCGCGCGCTGATGAACAAGGGCATCGCCCAGGGCAAGAGCGGTGCCGGTTGGCAGCGTGATCCGCAGATGACCAAGGCGTTCAAGGCGCTCGATGACGGCGATCTGAAAACCGCCGAACCGCTGCTGGCTGCGCGCCTCAGCGAAAAATCCAACGACGTCGATGCCCTTGGCGGCATGGGCGTGCTGCGTCAACAGCAGCAGCGCTTCACCGAGGCCGAAAGCTACCTGGTGCAGGCCACCCGTTTACCGGGTGGCGCGGCGTGGCAGTCGGCGCTCAATGATGTGCGCTACTGGAACCTGCTCAACCAGGCCCGTGACGCGCAGCGTGGCGGTCGTACCAGCCAGGCCCGTGACCTGGTGGCCCAGGCCGAACGCCTGAACCCTGGCCAGCCCGGCGCTGCTGTGGCGCTGGCGGGTTTCCAGGCTCAGGACAATCAGTTCGACGCCGCCGAAGCCGGCTACCGCAAAGTGCTGGCGCGTCATCCTGGCGACCCGGATGCGCTGAGCGGTTTGATCAACGTGCTGTCCCAATCGGGGCAGCCGGAAGAAGCCTTGAAGCTGATCGATTCGGTCTCGCCCGCCGAGCGCGCCAAGTTTGCGCCGAGCGTGAAAATCACCGCGTTGCGCGCCACCCAGGTCGGCAAACTGGCCGAGCAACGGGGCGATTTGAAAGCCGCGCAAGCCGCCTACAAACAAGCCCTCGATGCCGACCCGGAAAACCCGTGGACGCGCTTCGCCCTGGCCCGCATCTACCTGCGCGACGGCCAGATTCGCAACGCCCGTGCCTTGATCGACGGCTTGCTGGCCAAGCAACCGAACCAGCCGGACGCGCTGTACACCAGCACGTTGTTGTCGGCCGAGTTGGGCGAATGGAAGAAAGCCGAAGAGACCCTGGCGCGCATCCCGGCCGGGCAACGCACTGCGGACATGAACGAGCTGGGCATCGATATCGCCCTGCACAAGCAGACCGACATTGCCATCGAGACCGCCCGCCGTGGCCAGCGCCCGGAAGCCTTGGCGCTGCTGGGCCGCAGTGAAGCCATGACCCGCCAGAAGCCCGAGCGCCTGGCGATTCTGGCTGCCGCTTATGTGGAAGTCGGCGCGACGCAGCAGGGCCTGGACATCATGCAGAAGGTTCTGGATAACAATCCGAACCCGACCATCGACCAGAAGCTGCTGTACGCCAACGTGCTGCTCAAGGCCAACCACTACACCGAGGCCGGCGACATCTTGCGTGAAGTGCAGGGCCAGCCATTGAGTGAAACCGGCCGTCAGCGTTACGACGACTTGATCTACCTGTACCGGGTCAAACAGGCCGACGCCTTGCGCGAGAAAAACGACCTGGTCGCGGCCTACGACATGCTGTCGCCAGCCCTGGCCCAGCGTCCCAACGATGCGATGGCGGTCGGTGCATTGGCGCGGATGTACGCAGCCAGTGGCAACAGCAAAAAGGCCATGGAGCTTTACGCGCCGCTGATCCAGCAGAACCCGAACAACGCCCGCCTGCAATTGGGCCTGGCGGACATCGCGCTGCAAGGCCGTGACCGTGGCCTGGCGGAAAGCGCCAGTGAAAAGGCGCTGTCCCTGGAGCCGGGTAACCCCGAGATCCTCACCTCGGCGGCGCGCATCTATCAAGGCCTGGGCAAAAACAACGAAGCCGCTGCGTTGCTGCGCAAGGCGCTGGCGATTGAGAACAGTCAGAAGAGCCAGACGCAACTGGCCCAGGCCGGTTCCCAGGGCGTGCCTTACAACCCCTTCGTCGGCTTGCCGGGCCAGCGTCGCCAGGTCACTGACCTGACCGTCGCCGGTCCGGTACCGCCGCCGATTGATGCACCGACGAATGTCGTGCCGGAAAACGCCTTGGCCGCCTCCGGGCGTCCGGCGTCGAACAACTGGAATGAGCCGTTCGAGCCGCCGTCGAAAATTGCCTCCCTCGACACCGCCAACCTGAGCCCGGCACGTCGTGCGCTGGATACGATCCTGCGGGATCGCACGGGTTATGTGGTGCAGGGTTTGAGCGTTCGCAGCAATAACGGTGAGAGCGGGCTGAGTAAAATCACTGACGTTGAGGCGCCGTTCGAGGTGCGGATTCCAGTGGGTGACCTCAACGTTGCCGCGCGTGTGACCCCGGTGCACTTGAGTTCCGGCAGTGTGAAAAGCGACTCCGCCACCCGGTTTGGCGGTGGCACCACCAACCCGGCGGGCTCGCAGAGCGACACGGGTGTCGGTTTCGCCGTTGCCGTGGAGAACCCGGATGAAGGCCTCAAGGCCGATATCGGCGTCAGCCCGCTGGGCTTCCTGTACGACACCATCATCGGCGGCGCCAGCGTCTCGCGGCCGTTTTCCCAGGGCTCCAACTTCCGTTACGGCGTCAACGTTTCGCGGCGTCCGGTCACCGACAGCGTGACGTCCTTTGCCGGTTCCGAAGACAAGCGCACCGGCGAAAAATGGGGCGGCGTGACCGCCAACGGCGGGCGTGGCGACCTGAGCTACGACAACCAGAAACTTGGTGTGTATGGCTACGCGTCGTTGCACGAGATGCTGGGCAATAACGTCGAAGACAACACCCGCCTGGAGCTGGGCAGTGGCATCTACTGGTACCTGCGCAATACCCCGACCGACACCCTGACCCTTGGTCTCAGCGGTTCGTACATGCGCTTCAAGGAGAACCAGGGTTACTACACCTATGGCCAGGGCGGCTACTTCAGCCCACAGGGCTTCTACTCCCTGGGTGTACCAGTGCGTTGGGCGCAGAGCTTTGATCGCTTCAGCTACCAGATAAAAAGTTCGGTGGGCCTCCAGCGTATCGAGCAAGATGCAGTCGATTATTTCCCGGGGCATGACCAGCTCCAACGTGCCCGTGGCAATCCGAACTATGCCCAAGATACAAAAACCGGCATCGGCTACAGCTTCAACGCCGCCGCCGAATACCGCCTCAGCTCGCGCTTTTACCTGGGTGGCGAAGTCGGTCTCGACAACGCCCAGGACTATCGCCAGTACGTCGGCAACGCCTACCTGCGCTACCTGTTTGAAGACCTGAGCGGGCCTATGCCCTTGCCGGTCAGTCCGTACCGTTCCCCTTATTCGAATTGATTGATAGGAGTCATCCATGCCTGTTTCCGCTTCTGCTATTGCCGGCCTGACCCTGCTGGTATTGGGCGAAAGTCACATGAGCTTTCCTGATTCGCTGCTCAACCCGCTGCAGGACAACCTGACCGCCCAGGGCGCCAAGGTTCACTCCATCGGCGCATGCGGCGCCGGCGCGGCCGACTGGATCGTGCCGAAGAAAGTCGAGTGCGGCGCCGAGCGACTGCCCGGCGGCAAGGCCGAGATTTTCGGCAAGAACGGCATGAGCACCACGCCGATCAAAGACCTGATCGCCAAGGACAAGCCGGACCTGGTGGTGATCATCATCGCCGACACCATGGCCTCGTACCCGGAGCCGCAGTTCCCGAAAGTCTGGGCCTGGAAAAGCGTGACCTCCCTGACCAAAGCCATCACCGAAACCGGCACCAAGTGCGTGTGGGTCGGGCCGGCGTGGGGCAAGGTCGGTTCGCAGTACAAGAAGGATGACGCGCGCACCAAGGTGATGTCGCAGTTCCTCGCCACCAACGTGGCGCCGTGCACCTACGTCGACTCGCTGACCTTCTCCAAGCCGGGCCAGTGGATCACCACCGACGGCCAGCACTTCACCATCGACGGCTACCAGAAGTGGGCCAAGGCGATCGGCGAGTCCCTGGCGAAGTTGCCACCGGCCGCTGTGACCAAGGGAGCGCAATAATGAAACGGACCACCCTGGGCCTGGTGACCTTGCTCGCCAGCGTCAGCGCCTACAGCGCCGATATCCCGCTGTACCCCACCGGCCCGGAGAAGGATTCGGCATTCCTGCGCCTGGCCAACGGCACCGACGGCGAGCTGAAATTGCTGCCCCAGGGTTCCAAGGCGAGCCTGGTATTGGGCGACGACAAACTCGTTTCCGACTACCTGCCGGTGTCGGGCGGCAAGACCCCGATCAAGGGTGTGTTGAGCCAGGGCGGCAAGGATTCCGAGCTGGCCGTGACCGTCGCACCGGGCGAATTCGCCACCGTGGTCGCCGTACCGGATGCCAAGGGCGGCACGCGCCAGTTGGTGATCCACGAACAACCGGACGACTTCAACGCCTTGAAGGCCTCGCTGGCCTTTATCAACGCCGACGCTGCCTGCGCTGACGCAAGCCTGGAAGCCGTGGCGCAAAAAGCCGAGCTGTTCAAGAAGGTCGCCGAAGGTTCGATTTCGCGCCGCATGATCAACCCGGTGGAACTGTCGGTGCAGCTCAAGTGCGCCAATGCACCGGTCGGCCAACCGCTGACCTTCACCCTCAAGGCCGGCGAGCGCTACAGCGTGCTGGCCCTGCCATCGGCTGCCGGTTCGAGGTTGCTGTTTACCTCCGACACGCTCGCTAACTGATCGGGCCCGACACCACCATGGTCTTTGCCTCACTGGAATTCCTCACGCTGTTCCTGCCGGCCTTCCTGTTGATTTATGCGCTGGCCCGTCCGGGCTGGCGCAACGTCATCCTGTTGATCGGCAGCTGGCTGTTCTACGGCTGGCTGAGCCCGCTGTTCCTGTTCCTGCACATGGTGTTGACCGTGGTGGCGTGGGTCGGCGGCTTGCTGGTGGACCGTTCCCGTGAAGACGGCAAAGGCCGGGTGCGGTTGTTGATCGCGTTGATCGTGTTCAACACCGCCGTGCTGTGTTGGTACAAGTACGCCAACATCGTCGCGGGCACCGTGAGTGAGGTGATCACCTGGTACGGCGCCATGCCGCTGGAGTGGCAGCGCGTGGCGTTGCCGGCGGGGTTGTCGTTTATCGTGTTGCAGGCGATCTCTTACCTGGTGGACGTGCATCGGCATACCGTGCCGGTGGAGCGCAGCTTCATCAATTACGCCACCTATATCTCGATGTTCGGCCACTCGATTGCCGGTCCGATCATTCGTTATGACTGGGTGCGGCGCGAGCTGAACCAGCGCTATTTCAACTGGCCGAATTTCAGCCTCGGCGCCCGGCGCTTCATGATCGGCATGGGCATGAAAGTGCTGGTGGCCGACACCTTGTCGCCGCTGGTGGACATTGCCTTCCACCTGGAAAACCCGAGCCTGGTGGATGCCTGGATCGGCTGCCTGGCGTACTCGCTGCAACTGTTTTTCGACTTCGCCGGCTACAGCGCCATGGCCATCGGCCTGGGCTTGATGCTGGGCTTTCACTTCCCGGAAAACTTCAACCGGCCGTACCTGGCCAGCAGCATCCAGGACTTCTGGCGGCGTTGGCATTTGTCGTTGTCCAGCTGGCTGCGGGACTACCTGTACATCGCCCTCGGCGGTAATCGCGACGGCGTGTGGCGCACCTATCGCAACCTGTTCCTGACCATGGCGATTGCCGGGTTGTGGCACGGCGGTGACAGCTGGAACTACCTGTTGTGGGGGTCGGCCCACGGTATCGCGTTGTGCATCGACCGGGCGTGGTCGCGTTCGAGCCTGCCGAGCATTCCGCCGATGCTGTCGCACATCTTGACGCTGCTGTTTGTGTGCCTGGCGTGGACACTGTTCCGCGCACCGGACTTCCATTCGGCACTGGCCATGTACGCCGGGCAATTCGGCATGCATGGCATTGCACTGGGTGATGCGTTGGCCGTGGCCATGCGCCCGGCCCATGGCATGGCTGCGTTGCTCGGTCTGGTGTGCATCATCGCTCCGATCTGGCAGACCCGCTGCGAGCAGCGTTTTGGTACGCAGCCCTGGTTTGTGGTGGCCGCGTCCCTCTGGCCGGTGGCCGGGTTTGTGTTGTCGTTCGCGCTGATTGCCAGCCGCGATGCCGTACCGTTTCTGTACTTTCAGTTCTAAGGAAGCCTGACGATGCCCGCCCCTACCGCGCCGACCCCACCGAGTGAATTGGCCATTCGCACCAGCCCCCTGGCGGGTTGGGTGCTGGTGCCTTTCCTGGCGGCGGGGCTGTTGTCTTGCGTCTGGCTGATGGTCAAGGGCCCGGTGAGTTTCCTGCCGCCCAAGGTCGACAGCGACATGCTGTTGCATGGCGACGTGACTCACCGGTTTGCCAAGGAACTGTCCAAGGCGCCGATGGCCATCGAGGCGGCGAACCTGGAGCGCGGCGCCAGCTGGCTGGTGTTCAGTGACACCGGGCCGCGAGTCCGCCAGGGTTGCCCGGGCTGGCTGTTTATCAGCGATGAACTGAAGCTCAACCGCCACGCTGAAGACAATGCGCGCACCAAGGCGGACGCGGTGATCGACCTGAAAAAACAGCTCGGCCAACGCGGCATTGATCTGCAAGTGGTGGTAGTGCCGGACAAAACCCGCATCGCAGCCGCACAACGCTGCGGCGTGTATCGCCCGGTCGTGCTGGAGGGTCGGGTCCAGCAATGGACCACGCTGTTGCAAGCGGCGGGCGTTGAAGCACTGGACCTGACCGACACCCTGAAACCGCTGGGCCCGGATGCGTTCCTGCGCACCGACACCCACTGGAGTGAAATCGGCTCGAACGCCGGTGCCCGTGCCGTGGCTCAGCGCATCCAGCAGCGCGGTATCCAGGCCACGCCGGAGCAAGCCTTCGACATCACCCAGGCGCCGCTCGCACCGCGTCCGGGTGACCTGGTACGGCTGGCCGGTCTCGACTGGTTGCCGCCGAAGTTGCAGCCAGTGGGCGAGCAGGTTGCGGCCAGTACGGCCCATGAGAAGGGGCCCGCGGCGTCCAGCAACCCTGACGATTTGTTCGGCGACGCCGGGCTGCCGAACGTGGCGCTGATCGGCACCTCGTTCTCGCGCAATTCAAACTTCGTGGGTTTCCTGCAAAAAGCCTTGAATGCACCGGTGGGTAATTTCAGCAAGGACGGTGGCGAATTCTCTGGCGCCGCCAAGGCTTATTTCGACAGCCCGGCGTTCAAGCAGACGCCGCCCAAGCTGCTGATCTGGGAGATCCCCGAGCGTGATTTGCAGACGCCTTACGATCCGATAAAGATTAGTCAGTAAATTGACCATTTACCGCTCGTCTTAAAGATTTCTTCAGAAACACCAAAATAATGACACTCTCGATCCTTTGTCACAGAATGCGTACACAAAGGCGCCCACAAAAAGACCTGCGGTAAGCATCAGTACAGCTGACCTTTCACGTCTTTACGATGCGTCGTGAGGAGTGTTGGCGATGAGCCGAACCGATGATCTTTTTGAGTTGTTTGATAAGACAACTGCCAGTGATGTCCAGGGAATGGATTCGATGCTGCAATTCTTCGAAGACATCCCCGTCGATGACAGCGCCAGCCTCAACATGGGCAGCGGGGCGTCGTTTTCCCGACATTCCCCTTGTGCCAACGAGCAGCCACGCGATGCCGCGACCATCCGTGCGAACGTGGTGGCGCTGGTGTCCGTCAATGGCGGGGTCGGACGCAGCACTCTGGCCACGGCGCTGAGCAGCGGTTTGCAGCGCGCGGGCCGGCCGGTGGTGGCGCTGGACCTGGACCCGCAAAATGCCCTCTATCACCACTTTGGCTTGAGCCACGCCTTGCCCGGCATCGGGCGCACCAGCCTGCAGAACGAGCGCTGGAGCCACATCCTTCATTCAGGCTTCGCCGGTTGCCAGGTGATCACCTTTGGTGAAACCGATATCCGCCAGCAGGAAGACCTCCAGCGCTGGCTGAAACAGGAACCGGATTGGCTGGCGCAGCACCTGTCGGCCCTGGATTTGAGTGAGCAGGACACGGTGATCATCGACACGCCGGCGGGCAATAACGTCTACCTGCACCAGGCGCTGAACGTGGCCGATGTGGTGCTGGTCATCGCCCAGGCGGATGCCGCCTCCCTGGGCACCCTGGAGCAGATGGAGCAGTTGCTGGTGCCGCACCTTGATCGCCAGCCGGCGCTACGTTGCCACTTCGTGATCAACCAGCTCGACGAGACTTCCGGCTTCAGCCTGGACATGGTCGAGGTGTTCAGGAAGCGCCTGGGTGACAACCTGCTGGAGGTGGTGCACCGGGACCCGGCGATCAGCGAGGCCCTGGCTTTTGGCAGCGACCCGCTGGATAACGAAGCGACGAGCATGGCCTGTGACGATATCAACGAGCTTTGCCGCCTGTTGATTGCCCGCTGAAAAGTCCGGGTTATGCCGCTAACGCCAGATGCTTATGCACAATCGGTTGGTTCGACATGTCATGAAACCGCAATTTTGCGGAGCGGTTCTCATCAGGCTGCAACTGCCTGTTTTGCGTGCGTTTTATTTTATGAACAAAAAATGACCAGTCAGCATTTTGCCCTGTAAAGCTTGCTGCTACGGCCTCCGCAAGAATTCCATCAACAGAGTTATCCACAGGGCACGCTGCGACAAAATGCCCCTTAATTGCGCTCGGCCAGCAGCATCAGGTTGCGCGGGGTCAGCGGTGTTTCGCAGAAGCTGCCGACGTGCACCGTGTAGCCGTTTTCCGTGAGATACAGCGCGCGATCCAGCACCAGCCACATTTCCAGCGGGCGCCGAAACAGGCCACGCAGCAATTCCAGGTTTCTCACCTCGGCCAGGCGCCGCCAGCCTTGGGCCTCCAGCGCCAGCCAATCCTGTTCACCGGTGGATAACCCCTTGAGCGCCGCCAGTTCGCGGCAGTAGTCGGCGAAGGGCTTGGCCAGCCAACTCGCGGGCAGCGATGGCGTGGGCAGGTACTCGTCACTGCCGCGCAATTGCCGTTGCAGCCCATCAAAGCCCAGGCGCCTGGCCATCGACGTGTCGCGCTGCTGGCGCACTCGCGCCCCAGCGGTAACGGTTTCGCTCAGCGGCAGGCCGAGGTCTTCCACCGATAAACGCAGTGATGAAGCCTGGGCGGTCATCGACAGTGGCAGGTAATACTCGGCGCGGATGCGGTTATAGCAGCACGGTGTCACGGCCAGTTGCCGGCAGCCGGCGGCGCTGGCCAGCTGGAGCAGACGCACATGCAGGTCGCCGCAGGCATGCAGGGCGACGGGGGTTTGCTCGGGGCTGATCTGTACGTCGGCCATCACGTCCTGCAGGCGATGGGTGACGGGTAATTGATGGTGTTCGCTGAGCGACTGCCCGGAGGCAATCAGGGCCGGGTCGTATTCCAGACACGTCAGTTGCTGCCCGGGTTGCAGCAGGCGGCGGCCGAGGTGGCCCTTGCCGGCGCACCAGTCGAGCCAGTGTCGGGGTGTCCTGGAAAATTGCAGGGCCGCGCCGAAGGCTTCGATCTGCTGCCATTTGCGGCCGGGCACATCAACATTCAGGCGGTGACGGGCGGTTGGTAGCGCACTGGACGGTAAGTTATCCACAGCACTGAGATTCAGCGACTGCATGGCCAGCTCGGGAAAGGGCGCGGGTGCCGGCAGGGTGTGAGGTTGGTTATGGCTGCTTTCCGCGTCTGCCAGCGAGCGCTGTCGCAGCCAGTGGGCCAGCTCGGGGTGCCGGGTTTCCCACGGCAATTGCAGATGGGTAAAGGGCCGTGGTCGCCACAGCCCTTGATGCTCGGTGAGAAACGCGTCCAGCGCCTGGAAGCGGGTGAGCAATTGCTCACCCGTCAACGAGGCGTCAGCGGCCCTGGCAGGCATCGACCCGCAACCAGCGTTCCAGCAGCTTGAAGAAGCGCACCAGCACGTAGGACATCAGCAGGTAGAACAAGCCCGCGGCGAAGAAGATCTCCACCGGCAGGTAAGTGCGGGCAATGATCGTGCGGGCCATGCCGGTCAGTTCCAGCAACGTCACGGTGCTGGCCAGGGCGCTGGCCTTGAGCATCAGGATCACTTCGTTGCTGTAGGCCGGCAGGCCGATGCGCGCGGCACGCGGCAGGATGATGTAGAACAGCGCCTTGGGTTTGGACATGCCCAGCGCCCGCGCCGCTTCGATTTCGCCCGGCGGGATGGCCTGGATCGCGCCACGCAAAATCTCGGCGATGTAGGCGGCGGTGTGCAGGGTCATGGTGGCGGTAGCGCACCAGAACGGGTCCCGCAGGTAGGGCCACATGGCGCTTTCACGCACGGCGTCGAACTGCGCCAGGCCGTAATACACCAGGAACAACTGCACCAGCAGTGGCGTGCCCCGGAAGAAGAAAATGTAGCAATAGGGCAGGGTGCGCACGTACCACAGGCGCGAAGAACGTGCGATGCCCAGCGGGATTGCCAGCAGCAGGCCGGCGATCACCGCGATGGCCACCAGCTCCAGGGTCAGGGTCGCGCCCTGGGCCAGTCTTGGCAGCCACTTGATGATCACGGCCCAGTTCAGGCCGAGGTCGAAATGCGCCAGCCAGCTGTAGTCGCCACTCATTGCGTGCTCCTCGCAAAGCCGCGCGCGGCACGTTTTTCCAGGAAGTGCATGCCGGTCATCGCCAGGACGGTGAGGCCCAGGTACATGAAGGCCGCGACCATAAAGAAGGTGAAGGGTTGCTTGGTGACGGTCACGCCGATTTGCGCGTGGCGCATGATTTCTTCCAGGCCGATCACCGAGACCAGCGCGGTGTCCTTCATCAGAATCATGAACAGGTTGCCCAGGCCCGGCAGGGCGATGCGCCACATCTGCGGCATGATCAACCGGGTGAAGATCCGGAACTTCGACAAGCCCAGTGCGACACCGGCTTCACGGTGGCCCTTGGGGATTGCCAGGATCGCGCCGCGGAAGACTTCCGTGGCGTAGGCGCCAAAGCACAGGCCCAGGGCGATAACCCCGGCGGCGAAGGCGCTGAGGGACAGGTCGGGGTTGCCGAAGAATTCCCCGAGGGAACGCATCAGGTTGACCGTGCCGAAGTAAATCAGCAGTACCCACAGCAGTTCGGGGATGCCGCGAACCAGGGTGGAGTAGGCGCCGCCAAGCCATTGCAGGGGCTTGTACGGGGAAGTCTTGGCCAAGGCACCGGCCAGGCCGAGCACCAGCCCAAGGCACAGGGCCGTGAGCGCCAGCTTGACGGTCATCAGCGCGCCAGCGGCGAGCGCCGGGCCGAATCCGTAGAGGTCGAAATTCATGGTTTAGTCGTTTCGCAAGGCAAAGCTCAGGACCGGCGCACTCAAGCGAGCGCGCCGGGCAGGCCATTCAGGATCACTCGATGCTGAAAGGGAAGTACTTGTCGTTGATCTTCTTGTAGGTGCCGTCGGCCTTGATTTCGGCCAGTGCGGTGTTCAAGCGCTCGCGCAGTGCATCGCCTTTACGCACGGCGATACCGATCTTGTCGCTCTCAACCACCGGGTCGCCTTTGAATTCGTAGGCGGAACCGTCTTTGCTTTTCAGCCACTCGTACTGCACGTACTTGTCGGCCAGCATCCCGTCCAGTCGGCCGGAGGTCAGGTCGAGGTAGGCGTTTTCCTGGGTGTCATAGAGCTTGGCGGTGGTGTCCGGCAGCTTGTCTTCCAGGTAGGTACCGGCCAGCGTCGCGCGTTGTGCGCCGATGATCTTGCCCTTCAGGTAACCGGCGTCGGTCTTGAAGTCCTTGGTGGCTTTCGGCGCGATGAACTGCAGCTTGTTGGAATAGTACGGGTCGGTGAAGTCGACGGCCTGCTTGCGTTCATCGGTGATGGACAGCGAGGAGACCAGGAAGTCGAACTTCTTGGCGTTCAGGGCCGGAATGATGCCGTCCCAATCGGAGACGTACACCTTGCACTCGACTTTCATCTTGGCGCACAGGGCGTCGCCGATGTCTTTGTCAAAGCCCACTACGTTGCCGCTGGCGTCTTTATTGTTGAAGGGCGGGTAGGCCGCTTCGATCCCCATGGTCAAGGTCTCGGCCATCGCCGAGGCGCTGAATGCCATCGAAACGGCGGCAGCCAGGAGGAATTTTTTATAGTTCTGCATGCATGTTGCTCCGTTAGCGGTTGCTGGACATGAATTGTTTGCAGCGCGCCGAAAGCGGGTTTTCAAATACCTGCTGTGGCGATCCTTGCTCTTCGACCAGGCCCTGGTGCAGGAAAACCACTTCACTGGACACCTGACGGGCGAAGCCCATTTCATGGGTGACCAGCAGCATGGTGCGGCCTTCTTCGGCCAGTGCGCGGATCACATTAAGTACTTCCTGAACCATTTCCGGGTCAAGGGCCGATGTCGGCTCGTCGAACAGGATGACCTTGGGCTGCATGGCGAGGGTGCGGGCGATGGCCGCGCGTTGCTGCTGGCCGCCGGACAATTGGGCGGGGTAGGCGTGGCGCTTGTCACTGATGCCGACCTTGGCCAGCAAGGCTTCGGCGACTTCAATGGCCTCGGCTTTGCTTTGGCCCAGCACCCGGCGCGGAGCCTCGATGATGTTGTCGAGGATGCTCATGTGCGGCCACAGGTTAAAGTTTTGAAACACAAAACCGATCTCGCTGCGCAGGCGGTTGATCTGTTTGCCGTCGGCGGCCACCAGTTCACCGTTTTTCGCGGCCTTGAGCTTGAGCTCTTCACCGGCCACCAGGATTTGCCCCTGGTGCGGGTTTTCCAGCAGGTTGATGCAGCGCAGGAACGTGGACTTGCCGGAACCGGAGGAACCCAGGATCGAGATCACATCGCCGTCGCGGGCGGTCAGCGAGATGCCTTTAAGCACCTCCAGCTCACCATAGCGTTTATGCAAGTTGCGGATTTCAAGCGCGGGCGTGGCCTCAGCCATGTGGGGTCCTCATTGTGTTCATTGCGCTCCTGCTGTTGGGCCGCCTTCCTGGCGAGGCGCCAAGCTAGCATAGCGTTTGGATGACAGCCAACAGCCCTGCGGACGGTAAACAGACGGTGTGCGGCAGGGTGTCGCATCGGCACAGCAGTGTGTCGCGCCATCAACAACCGAACAGCCGTTTGAACCAGGATTCCTGCAGGTTTTGCGTAAAAAAGGGCGCGATGGTGCCAGCTTTGGCCGGGTGTTGGAAGGGTTAAACGGGTGAACGGTCCATATCAGCCCTTTAATAGGGCGTCACGCACAATTTGTGTGTGTTTTTGGTGCGCGCGTTCGTCTTTCAAGTGGGTCGCACAGTAACGCTATAGCGGAATGCCATTAGTGTCAGTGACTTACGAGAGCCATTGAGTTTCCCTACAGCCCGCGTCAATCACGGCTCTGTAACATTTTGGCGCAAATCTTGCGTAAAAAATAAAGAACGCCCCGTTGGTTTCTTTTCACGAGAGAGACGCCAGACCGGGTGGACCGTATTCGCAATTCCTCGCAAAGGTGTGTCAATGAGTAGTACGCAAAGCTCCAATGACCTCGAACAGGGGCTCAAACCGCGTCACGTCACCATGCTGTCGATTGCCGGCGTTATTGGTGCCGGGTTGTTTGTCGGCTCCGGCCACGCGATTGCGGCGGCAGGGCCTGCCGTACTGCTGGCGTACGCCGCCGCCGGTACCCTGGTGGTGTTGGTGATGCGCATGCTGGCCGAAATGGCCGTAGCGTCTCCGGACACGGGTTCGTTCTCTACTTATGCCGACCGTGCGATCGGGCACTGGGCCGGTTTCACCATCGGCTGGTTGTACTGGTGGTTCTGGGTGTTGGTGATCCCGCTGGAGGCCAACGCCGCCGCGACCATCCTTCACGCCTGGTTCCCCAACGTGGCGATCTGGGCCTTCACCCTGATCATCACTTTGCTGCTGACGGCGACCAACCTGTTCAGCGTGAAGAACTACGGCGAGTTCGAGTTCTGGTTTGCGCTGATCAAGGTGGTGGCGATCATCGGGTTTGTGATCCTCGGCATCCTGGCGATTTTTGGCTTCCTGCCGGGCAGCCAGGTCAGCGGCGTGTCGCACCTGTTCGACACCCAGGGCTTCCTGCCCAACGGTATGGGCGCGGTGTTGGCGGCAATCCTGACCACCATGTTCTCGTTCATGGGCACCGAGATCGTGACGATCGCGGCCGCTGAATCGAAGAACCCTGGGCAGCAAATTTCCAAGGCCACCAACTCGGTGATCTGGCGGATCGGCTTGTTCTACCTGGTATCGATCTTCATCGTGGTGGCCCTGGTGCCGTGGAATGATCCTGCACTGGCGGCGGTCGGTTCCTACCAGACCGTGCTGGAGCGCATGGGCATCCCGAATGCCAAGCTGATCGTTGACCTGGTGGTGTTGGTGGCGGTGACCAGTTGCCTGAACTCGGCGCTGTACACCGCTTCGCGCATGATGTTCTCCCTGGGCCGTCGCGGCGATGCGCCAGCGGTGTCCAAGATCACCAACAAGAGCGGCACGCCTTACTGGGCGGTGTTGCTGTCTACCGGCGCGGCGTTCCTGGCGGTATTCGCCAACTACGTGGCCCCGGCGGCGGTGTTTGAATTCCTGCTGGCCAGCTCCGGCGCCATCGCGTTGCTGGTGTACCTGGTGATCGCCGTGTCGCAACTGCGCATGCGCCAGAAGCGCACGGAAGCGGGCGAGAAGATTGCCTTCAAGATGTGGCTGTTCCCGGGCCTGACGTACGCGGTGATTGTGTTCATCGTCGGCGTGCTGACCATCATGCTGTTCCAGGAAGCGCACCAGGTGGAGATCATCGCCACCGGAATCCTGAGCTTGCTGGTGATTGCGGCGGGGCTGATTGTGTCGCGTCGGCGCAAGAGCCTGAAGGTAGGGGCTGCGGTGCTGAATTGATGTAGCGCGCGGCAAAAAAAATGGGAGCCTTCGGGCTCCCATTTTTTTGATCAGCTCTCTGAGCTGACCAGCGCCTGTGACGCTGCGACGTAATCAGCCTGGAACTCTGGCGATTCAATCCACGCCAGGGCCGCTGCTTCATCCTCGGTATCCGTGGCCCACTGGCGATACTCGATCAGCGCCGCAAGGATAAAGTCAGTCGCTTCCTCTTCGCCTTCCTGCTCCAGCACGACCGCCAGCAGCGGGTGCGCGAGGAACACCGCACACAGCGCCTGTTGGCTGGTTTCGCCCGCAGTGCGCATCTCCAGGAACAGCTCGGTCAAATCCACTGACTCAAGGTCAATGCGGCTGTCATCGCCGGCAAAGGCGTCCGGCTTGGTGGCGACGGCGCGTTGAGTGCGGTTCTGCTTGGCCTTGGCTTTTGCCCGGTGGGCGCGTTTTTGCTGCTTGTTCGGCGAGGCCATGGGCTCACGTCCTTGGTGTCAGGATCTGGGGATGGCGTATTGAAGCGCAGGTCGGGGGAAATCCCAAGGGTTTCTAAGTGCGACCCGTCACTTGGTGTCCCGGAGCGGCTTGGTCCAACTCCCCTCGCTGCAACCACGCCAACGCAATCGGCCACAACCGATCCTGATACTGGCTGCGAAAGAACGCGAAGTGTCCGACCTCCTTTTCGCCGATATCTTCAGGGGCGATTCGCAGATGCGTGCGTTCGCTGCTTTCGAAATAACCCAAAAGGCGCTCGATCGCCGCCACCGTGCCAAACGGATCATCAGTAATGCTGATCGCCAATACCTGTGCCTTCACCCGGGAAAACGGCAACTCACCCAAGGCCCTGCCGCTCGGTCGTTTTTCATAACCCGGCGTCGGCGTACTCCAGTCGCGCACCACGCCCGTCGGGGTATCCTCCAGCCAGCCCATACGCTTGCCCGGAAAGTAGCCAAACACAGCGGTCACCAACGGCATCACCACGTGCCATTTGGCAAACATCCGCCAACGCGTGCTCGCCTCATAGTCGCGCCAGTAGGCAAACTGTGCGCCCACGGTGACCAGTCGCCGAATCGCCGCCCCGGACGCTCCGAGTCCCGCCGCGCAGCCACCGAAACTGTGCCCGACCACATCAATCGGCTGCCCCGGAAACTCCCGCTGAGCCCGCTGCAGCATCGCTTCGAAATCCAGCACGCCCCAATCCGACCACGAGGCCTTGAACCCCTTCAGCGGGCCACTGCGGGACTCGCCGATGCCACGGTAGTCGTAGGTGATGACGTCGAAGCCATTGGCAAACAGGTAGTCGGCAAAACGCGAGTAATGCCGGCAGCGCACCGAGGTCGCGGCGTTGATGATCACCACGGGGCGTTCGATGTCAGTCCTGATGTGGCGCCAGGTAAAACCGCCAATGGGGTAACCGTCGGCGGCGGGCTCGCGGAATGCTTCGGCGGGTGGTCGGGTTGGCAGGTTCATGAGCGGGCTCGGTGCTTGCGCTTTCGATGGGGCATCAAAGGCCCGTGCGCAGTTTTATAAGACGTCGAAGCTATCAAATTTCGCGTAATAAAAAACCCCAGGGATTTCTCCTCCGGGGTTTTGGCGTTTGCCGGCCTACCGCACCAACGGCAGGGTCACCACAAACTCACTGCCCAGCCCGTCACCGTCGCTGATGGCGATCACCGTGCCACCATGGGCTTCCACCAGCTCGCGCACCACCGTCAGGCCGATGCCCAGGCCGGCGCCGTTGAAGCCGACGGCATGCACGTCCTGGACAAACGGATCAAAGATAAACGGCAACGCCTGGGCCGAGATGCCGATGCCGGTGTCGATCACGCTCAGTAGCAGCACTTTGCGTTCCAGTGTCACCGAGAGTCGCACAATGCCGCCGGCGGGCGTGTATTTGATGGCGTTGCCCAGGATGTTGCCGAGGATTTGCGTGAGGCGAATCGCGTCGCCGTTGACCATTAATGGTTCTTGCGGCACTTGGGACGTGAAGTGCAGCTTCTGGGTGATCATCGACGGTGTGCAGACTTCGATGGCCCGCTCAATGATCGGCACGATGTCCAGCACCTCGCAGTCCAGCCGCAGTTTGCCGGTGCTGGCGCGGGACACGTCCAGCAGGTCTTCCACCAGGCGCGACATGTGCTGCACCTGGCCTTCGATCAGCGATTGCATGCGCGGCAGTTCGGCG
The DNA here is from genome assembly GCF_029269205.1 of Pseudomonas sp. 1912-s. Taxonomy (NCBI): domain Bacteria; kingdom Pseudomonadati; phylum Pseudomonadota; class Gammaproteobacteria; order Pseudomonadales; family Pseudomonadaceae; genus Pseudomonas; species Pseudomonas sp. 1912-s. Next base: position 162,054 of record NZ_JARIXR010000010.1, read on the forward strand.
CTGGGGACGCGGGCGAGGCGGCCGGCGATCATGCTGATGGGCGTCAGCGGGTTGCGCAGTTCGTGGGCCACGAGCGCCAGGATGTTCTTTTGTTGAATCAGCGCGCGCTCGGCGGCGGCTTGCAGCTCCTGGGCGCTGAGGGCGGCAATCACCAGTTGGGCGTTGGCCTCGCGCATTTCCTGGGACAACTGCTGTTGCTCGCTCTGCCGGGGCGGGGCGGCATCGGATTGGGCGAGCAGAATGGCGAGCACCAGTTGTTGATTGGCCTCCACCAGATGCTCGATCTGCTGGGTGTCGCCCAAGCGGTTTTTCGCGTCGGTCAGCTCTTGTTGCAGGGCCGCGAGCACGGCGCGGGCCTCGACGGTTTTCTGGCCGAGCAGGAACAGTTCGCGCGCGGCACTGGCCACGGCGTCCTTGTTCTTGTCATCGGCCTTGCTCATGGGAGTGGCTCACACATTGACAACACCGGGGTGCTGTCGGGTAGGGCGGCCGCCGAGCAGCCCTTCCTGGTCGGGCAGGCGTTCGCCGATTTGCAGGCCGTCGTCATCGATGTGGTACTGGCGCAGTTCATCGGAATGCGCGCTGGCGCGTACCTTGACCACGGCCATGATGCGCAACAGGCGGCTTTGCACTTCGATGTAGCGCTGCACGATGATCGCGTCGGTGAGGAACGCGGTGCCGTAGGGGCTGAAGCGCAGGTCGGTGTAGCGGTCTTCCAGCTCGGAGGTCATCAGCACGCTGACGCCGGCGCCGGTCAGGGCGGTGACCATGCGCGACAGTGATTCACGGAAATCATCGCGAAAGGTCGGCGCCAGGGCCAGCTCGAAGCCCGACAACGAATCGATGACCACGCGGGTGGCCTTCAGGCGTGTGATTTCGTTGAGCAGCAAATGCACCACTTCATCGATGGACAGGTCGGGCGCACGGCTGTCCACCAGGCCCACCTGGCCGCGTTCAATCAGTTGTGCGAGCACCGCGTTCTGCAGGTGGTTAGGGCGCTGTTCAAACGCCGCGATCACGCCGGTTTCGCCGTTGCGAGCACCTTCGGCCAGGAACGATGACGCGAGGATGCTTTTACCTGAACCGGAAGGGCCGGCCACCAGCAACGAGTAACCCCGGGGCAGGCCACCGCCGAGCATTTCATCCAGGCGCGGAACGCCCATTTTCAAACGTTGTGAGCCTGGCGTCAGTGGTGCGGGAATATTGGCGGCAGCCGGCGGGAAAACCTTGATGCCCGATGTCGCAATGCGGAAGGTGTGCAGCCCCGGCAAGGTCGGCTGGCCGCGCATCTTCATGATTTCCATTTTGCGTACCATGGAATTGCGCTGCACGCTCTGGCGCAGCCAGATCAGGCCGTCGGCCACGGTGAAAATCGGGTTGGTGTCGGTTTCGGTGAAGTACTCGCCAATCAGGAAGGTCGTGGCCTGCCAGGTGGTCATCAACATGCCCAGTTGCTGGACGAACTGCGGCAGGTTGTTGTTGGGGTTGTCCTGGGTCTGGCTGGCCAGCACCACCGAGCGGAACGAGTCGACAAACACCAGCGCGGGGGCATGGGTTTCGACGGCGACGACGATGCGCCGCAGCACTTCGTCAAGGTCGCCGGCCAAGGTGTCGTCGGCCAGGTTGATATAGCGAATCGAATGGTTGATGGCCTCGCTGTCGAAAAAATCGAACTGCTGCTGGTAGCGCAGCATCTTCAGCGGAGGCTCGCCCAGCACGGTGAAAAACAGCGCCGGGCGTTCAGGCGTGGCCAGGGCGAACATCATCTGATGGGCCAGGGTGGTCTTGCCGCAACCCGGAGGGCCGGCGATCAGGTTGAACGAAAACTCCGGCAAACCTCCGCCAAGCACTTCGTCCAGTCCTGGCACGCCGGTGGCCAGGCGGTTGATTGTCACTTTGGTGCTCATGGCGAAGTATCCTGCGCAGGGTTGCCGCTCAAAGAGTTTTCCCACACGGCGCGCAGCAAGCGTGCGGTGAGCGAGGGCCCGATCAGTGTGGTCAGCAACTCATAAAGTGTCTTGAGCAGCGTTTCGCCGAAAAACAGGCTGTCGGCTTCGCTTTGCTCAAGCAGTAGGGTTTTGAGGGCCGTCATGTCGCGGGCGGGCAGGTTGTCAAAGCTGCCGGCCAGACGCGGATGGCTGGCGGCGCACAACAGCAGGCTGCGCCGGTACAGGGCGGCAACGCCGTGCTGGCCGATAATCGGGGTGAGGGCGCTGTCGATGTCCTGCAGGGTGGCAATAATTGCATCAGCTGCCCGTGACGGGCCGGGGTTACCGTCCATCCGCTGCGCCAGAGAGGCGACTATCTGGCTACTCTCTTCGCTTACCGGGGGCATGGCTGACTGATTGTGGTGGAATGCAGCCTTGATGGTACACCTTCGTATACGGGCACAGAGATTCATTTGCCCATATGCCCCTATATCACTCCATCCACTTCGATGGGATGCCCGCCGATGCTAGGCTTGCGACCTTTTAGCCAGGATGGGAGCGTCAATGAGCCGCGATGCACTTGAGCACAATCAGATACCGATCTACTTCTGTGCAGTGATCGTGGCGGTGGTCGCCGGGCTGTTGGCGCCCTCGCTGGCACGGGAACTGAGCGGGTGGGTCACGCCCGCCATCGCTGTGCTGATGTACGCGATGTTCCTGCAAATACCCTTTCTGGACCTGCGCGAGGGCTTGGGCAACAAGCGCTTCATGTCCGCGTTGCTGCTGGCCAATTTCCTCCTGATTCCACTGCTGGTGTGGGCGCTGACCCGTGGCCTGGTGGAGCACCCGGCGATCCTGGTGGGGGCGCTGCTGGTGCTGTTGACGCCGTGCATCGACTACGTGGTGGTGTTCACCCATATCGGCAAGGGCGACTCGCGATTGATGCTGGCGGCGACCCCGATTCTGTTGTTGCTGCAACTGCTGCTGTTGCCGGTGTACCTGGGGTTGATCCTCGGGGCGCAGTCGCAGGTGGTGGTTTCGGTGGGGCCGTTTGTCGAGGCCTTCCTGCTGCTGATCGTTGCCCCCATGATTCTGGCGGTGCTGACGACTTCCCTGTCCCGGCGATCGAGTGTCATCAGTGCCTGGAGCGAGGCCTGGGCCTGGTTGCCCGTGCCGGCCATGGCACTGGTGCTGATGGTGGTGATCGGCTCGCAAGTCACCGCCGTGGTCCGCGATATCGGCCTGCTGGCGCCGGTGATCCCGGTGTACATCGGCTTTCTGTTGCTGGCGCCGCTGGTGGGCGCACTGGCGTCGTGGCTGTTCAAGCTGCCATCGACCACCGCGCGGGCGGTCACCTTCAGCGCGTCCACGCGCAACTCCCTGGTGGTGTTGCCGCTGGCGCTGGCGTTGCCTGATGAGATCCGAGGCCTCGCTGCCGCCGCCGTGATCACGCAAACCCTGGTGGAGTTGGTGGGGGAGCTACTCTACATCCGGCTGATGCCGCTGCTGATCTGGCCCGCTCGTCGTTAGGCTGATGAATGTTTGATTCCGTTCAGGGGGCATTCAGGGTGATGGTCGGCAACATGAGCCGGTTTACCCCACCTGACAGGCTGAATAATGGATCAACACAACCGCTTTCGAATGGAATCGCTGGGTATCTTTTTTATCGCCCTGCTGCTGTTTACCCTGGGTATCTGGGACCAGCAGCCACAAGGCTTCGACGGCCGCTGGGCGGTGTTCATGCAAGAGATGTTTCGCCACGGGGCGAGCCTCTTTCCTACCACCTATGGCGAGCCTTACCCGGACTACCCGGGCACCGCGACCTACCTGAGCTACCTCTTTGCCCGCCTGTTCGGCGCGCCCAACGACCTGGCTAACGTGATGCCCACCGCCCTGGCGTCTGCCGGGGTGATGGCGCTGATCTATCGCTTGCTGGTGCCGTCTGGCCGCGCGTGGGCGCTGCTGACGGTGCTGCTCACCGCATTGACCGCGCAGTTGCTGGAGAAGTCGCGCTCGGTGTGCCTGGACCAGATGATCTCGCTGCTGTGCCTGGGGTGTTTCTACCTGTTGCATACCGGCGAGCGCTTGGGATCGCGGCTGCGGCAATACGCGATATTTCCGTTGTTCGTGGTGGCGTTTGCCATTCGCGGGCCGCTGGGGTTGATCGAGGTCTGTGGAGTGGCCTGTGTCTACTGGGCGCTCGGCACGGCTCGTACGCGGGAAGAGCGCATTGCGCTGCTTAAAAAGGTGATTGCCCACGGCGTGATCGGCCTGGTCCTGCTGGCCGGCTGTTGGTGGGTGCTGCTGAAGCTGGCGCGGATCAGCGGTGGCGACAGCTTCGTCGATGATGTACTGCGGATGCAGTTTGCCGGGCGCCTCGACGAAACCGGCGAGCCGTTCTATTTCTACTTCAAGTTGAGCCTGTACCGCTATTTCCCGGTGGTGCCGCTGGCGCTGGCGACGTTGATCGCCCTGCGCCACAAATGGTCGGTGCGTGACGAGGATGCCGACGTGCAGTTGATGCTGCGCCTGGCCGCCTGCGGGCTGATGATTTTGCTGGGCTTGTCCATTCCGCACTTCAAGCGCGCCTATTACATCGTGCCCATGGTCCCGATGTTTGCCGCGGTGGCCGCCTATGGCTTGCTCCAGGCGCATGGCTGGCTGCTTGGCGTGCGGCGTGGCTATGAGTGGCTGGTGGCGGCCTTGCCGGTGCTGGGCGTCGTGGTGGTGTTCGTCTGTCGACACCTGTGGCACAAGCACGGTTATTGGCCGGATGTTTCAGTGCCGGGGCTGGTGGGTGTGCTGATCGTGCTGCAACTGGCCGCCGTGATCGCCTGGCGGCGTTTGCAGGGCAATCTCGGCCAGCGGTTGGTGGTGCTCAGCCTGATTGCGTTGGCGACCCAGTGGCTGGTGCTGGTGAAGGTGGTGGAGCCGGCGAAGGATCTGCAATTCGACACCCGGAACTTCGTTGGCGCGGTGGAGAAGCTGCGTGCCGATAATCCCGGGACCCTGGTCTTTGTGGACCTGGCCAGGGACACCTGGGCGATTCGCTACATCATGAACCTGGATCACGACGAGCAGCCGCTGTTCATCGGGCGCAACGAACCCTTGCGGGTGGACACGCTGCCGCGTCCGGCCTGGGTGATTGTGGAGCGCAAGCAAACCGCGTTGCTCAATGGCACGCCGCTGGAGCATATGGCGCCAGTGTTCAACGGGCGGTTGAACGACAACCCGCTACTGGTGTTCCTGGTGAAGTGAATCAGTCGCCGTACTCATCGTGGCGCTGCATTCAGGTGCGCCGGATGCGGCATCGCCTTCACTACCCAGGAGCAGCCAGGGCAGCCCGTGAGGCTCGGCGTTGAGTGCGCCTTGCGCGCGGGTCAGGGCTTTTTCCCTGATCCGCAGTAGGTCGAGTGGCGATCAATGGGGAATTAAGGGCAGATCAAGGGAGTCATAAGGCGATGTTGATCGCCGACAGTTTGGTTCGTCTTGCTGTAGGGTCGCGGCTTAAATGACCGGCGGGTCTGATAACGCGCTTTGCAGCCTGCCGAAACGCGGGCGCCTGCTAGGCTTTGATACTTTCGCAGTGATGATTTCGGGTGTGACATGGAAGCAGTAAAAATGGATTTTGAGTCCGCAGGGGCAGAGAGCGCTGGCAGTGGTCATATGATCGGCCGTTCCTGGCTTGGAGGCCTGAGCATTTGTTTTGACGGAGGTTGCAGCTACCCCTCGATGATCAGCGTGCTGGAGGCTGTGTTCAGGCGCTACGGACGCCTGGTGCGCTTTGGCGAGTCGCTTTCGGCTCAGGGCTGGATTGATCGGGTGGAGGCGAGTGGTTTTCACATCTCCGATCAGGAGCGGATGGCGGTGTTGACGTTGATGCGGGGTTGACGCTGAGGGTCCACAAATTCCAGACAACAAAAAACCCGCACCAGGCGGGTTTCTTGTGTGTTTCAGATGACGTTTGCACCAGCTGAAACTGAATAGTGGTGCCCAGAGACGGAATCGAACCGCCGACACGGGGATTTTCAATCCCCTGCTCTACCGACTGAGCTATCTGGGCAACGGGGCGCATTAAACGGGTTTTTCAGGGGGTCGTCAAGCAAGTTTTCAAAAAATATTTAATTATTACCGTCGCTTACGGGCCAACCCCCAGATTTGATCAATTATTCAGCAGGTGGCACGTAGCCGTCGGCCTTGGCGTAATCTTCGCCGGAAAAGAACTTGTCCATCTCGCCCTGCAGGTATTTGCGGTCTTCGGCGTTCATCATGTTCAGGCGTTTTTCGTTGATCAGCAGGGTCTGGTGTTTTTGCCAGTCGGCCCAGGCTTTGGCGGAGACGTTGTCGAAGATGTCCTGGCCCTTGGCGCCAGGGAACGGGGCGCGCTCCAGGGCGGGCAGTTCTTCGTGGTACTTGCGGCAGATGATGGTGCGGGTCATGACGGAACTCCTGCGTTCAATACTTCAGCCGCGCGCTTCAGCAGTTTTTTTACCGGGGCAGCAAGGCCCAGGCGCGGCGGGGTGGCGAGGTTATACCAGAGCCAGTCAGCCTCGGCCACGTGGTGGGCAGACTCCTGGACCTGGACCAGCCAGGGTTCGATAGCCAGTTGGAAGTGGCTGAAGGTGTGGATCAGGCCGGGCAGTTCCTGGTGTTCGCCCAACGCCAGTGAGTGCTGGTTGGCCAGGTGTTCCAGGTCGCTCAGGTCATCCAGCTCCGGCAAGCTCCACAAACCGCCCCACAGGCCCGTGGACGGCCGGCGGTAAAGCAGAATCGCGCCTTCGCCATTGGCCAGCAGCGGCATCAGCGTGCGCTTCTGGGGCACGGTCTTGCGCGGCTTGGGGATCGGGTAGCGGGTTTCCAGGCCGAGCATGTGGGCTTCGCAGCCCTTTTCCAGCGGGCACAGCAGGCAGCTGGGTTTGCTGCGGGTGCAGAGGGTGGCGCCCATGTCCATCATTGCCTGGGTGTAGGCGTTGACCCGATCGTGGGGCGTAAAGCGCTCTGCAGTGGCCCACAGCTGTTTGGCGACCTTCGGTTCGCCCGGGTAACCCTCTTGTGCGGTAAAGCGCGCCAGCACGCGCTTGACGTTGCCATCCAGGATCGGCGCCCGCAGGCCCATGCTCAGGCTGGCAATCGCGCCGGCGGTGGACAGGCCGATGCCCGGCAACTCGGTGAGCTTTTCGACGTCACGGGGAAACTCCCCGTCGTATTCGGCCACGACGATCTTCGCGGTCTTTTGCAGGTTGCGCGCCCGGGTGTAGTAACCCAGCCCGGTCCACAGGTGCAGCACTTCGTCTTCCGGTGCGGCGGCCAGGGCTTCGACCGTTGGCAGTGAGGCCATGAAACGGTCGAAGTAGTTCAGCACGGTGCTGACCTGGGTCTGCTGCAACATGATCTCCGAGACCCACACCCGGTAAGGCGTGATGCCCTGTTGCCAGGGCAGGTCATGGCGACCGTGGCGGTCGTACCAGTCGAGCACCGCCGTTGAAAATTGCTCGCTTCTCATCGTTTGAACAGGCCTTTCAGAGCATCTTTCAACTGTGGATTTACCTTGTCGAGCTTCTGTTCAAGCTTCTCGCTGAGTTTGTTGCCTGCCGCCTTGATAGCGACCTGGCTCAGGCCGTCCTTGTCCAGGCGGCAAGCCTTGGCGCCCAGTTCCAGCGGGCCACGGCAGCGCAGCGGGACTTCGATGTTCTGGAAGTTGGAACCCACCTCGCAGGCCGGGTCCGGCACCTCGCGCTGGTCGCCTTCGACGATGATGCCGACGCGGTAGTCCATGCCCAGCACACGCAGGTCGATGTCACCGTTGCCGTTGACGGTCAGGCCCGGGATGCGCACTTTCAGGTCCGGGTTGCTGGCCACGCCGTTACGGAAGGTCAGGTTGCCCTTGAGCTCCTGGAACGGCGTGTCCTTGCCGCGCTGTTCGCCGCTGAGGGTCTTGCGGTTGAGCAGGGCGATGCCGGTGCACAGCTGTTGCTCAAGGTTGGCGTTGAGCAGCACACCGTTGTTGATCGCGAAGCTGGCAGTGCCGTTGAGGCTGTCGATCAGGGCCTTCTGGCTATTGCCACGGCCATTGAGGTTGCTGTCGAGGGTGAGCTGGCCCTTCACCGGCGGGTTCTGCCCCTGGGCTTGCAGGATGCGTTCGATCGGTACTTGCTTGATGCGGGTTTGCAGCGCCAGCACCGGGATGTCCTGGCGCACGTCAAGGTTGCCGTTGGCCTGGAAGGTGCCGTTGTAGAGACCGCCGCTCAAGGTGTCGAGCTTGAGCTGGCCATCGAGGCCGGAGGCTTTCAGCGCGGCGTTCTGGATCGGCAGCTTGCTCAGGGTCAGTTGGCCGAAGGACAGGTCGGCATTCACGTCCAGGGTGCGCAGGCGGGTCAACGGCAGCAGTTTGTCGGTGCTCCACGCGCCCTTGGTCGGGGCGTCCGGCAGTGGTGTGGTGCCACCGGCCGCCATGGCGCCGGCTTCGCTGCTTTGCACTTCAGCCTGGCGTGCGGCCGTTGCACCTTTGGCAGCGTCGGATTTGGCTGGCAGGTAGTTGTCGGCATTGAACGTGTCGGCCTTGAGCTGTACCCGCAGCGACTGCTTGGCGAAATCATCCACGGCCACGCGACCGGTGAAGGTGCTCTCGTCGAGTTTCAGGTTGATGTCTTCAAACGCCAGGCTGGTGGGCGTGCCCTTGAGGCGGCTGACCAGTTCGACCTTGCTCAGGCTGCCTGCGGCCATCGGTGGCAGCGGGTTGCCGACGCTGTCGAGGAACTTGGCCAGGTCAAACTGGGCAATCGACAGGGCGCCGCTGAGTTGCGGGGTCTTGTCCAGGTCGTTGACCTTCAGCTCGCCCAGGGCGCGCAGCTGGTTCAGCGACAGCTTCATGTTGGTCCATTCGGCAATGTTGGCAGACTGGTCCAGCAGCAATTGGCCTTGGGTCGAAAAGGTCACGGTCTTGCCTTGCAGCGGCTCGCCGGTGGCTTCACCAGTGACTTTCATGTCTTCGAACTGATAGCGCTTGAGGGCGCGCTGAATGCGCAGGTTGCCGTTGACCTCGGTCTTGACGCGCATCAGCGGCTGGTTGGTGCCGAAGAATGCGGTGAGTTTCACCGGAATGCTTGCGCCTTCATGCACGGCGCCGGCACTCAACTGGATGCTTTCGGCGCTGAACTGCTTGCCGGTCTGCTCGTCGTTGTATTCGACGCGGGCGTTGTTGATGGTCAGGCTGTCGATGTCCAGGCGGATAGGCTGCGGCGGCTTTTCGGGCTTGGGTGGTGTGGCAACTTCAGCGACGGCAGGCGTGCTGGCGGGCGTGCTCGGGTCCGGCACATTCTTGCCGATGTCTTCCCAGTTGCCATGGCCATGCACATCTTTGTTCAGGCGCAGGTTCAGGCCTTCGACACGCACATCGCTCATCTGCACTTCACGGCGCAGCAGCGGCAGTACACGCACCGACAGGCCGAGCATCTGCAAATCGGCAAACGGTTGGGTCGGGTTGGTCAGGGTCGCAACGCTGGCCTCGTGCAATTCAAGGCCGAGCCAGGGGAACAGGCTCCACCCGATGTCGCCATTGAGCGTCAGCTCGATGTGGGCCTTGTCGCGGGCAATCTGGCGAATCTCGTCTTTATAGTCGTTGGGATCGAAGAGATGGGTCAGGGCAAAGCCTAGAGCCACAATGATCAGCAACAGCCCGAGAAGTACCAGACCCAGGATTTTGCCGAACGCTTTCATGGGCGAGTCCTTGTATGTCGATTTCAAAATTTAGCCGCAGAGTATAACGCCCGAAGGCTTACGTCAGTTCGCGGATAGTTACATTGTATCTAGAGGCCGGAAAACGGAATTTTGGCGCCAGACAAATCAGATATCCCGAAAAAGGTGATATCAGTTTGGTTTTTCTGTCATCCACAGATGCTAATCTTCGCCTGTTCGTCCGCCTTCTGCGGCTAAACGTCGCGTCAAAAGGAGCTTTACTCAACAAAACGGCCACGCCTTGCGTGTAAGGCCGAGGGAGAGAGTGCCCGACGGACACATACTAATAACTGGGGGAAACACCAATGAGCACTAGCACTGCGGCAGGCCATACCGCCGCACAGCCTGCGTTCCTGTCCAAGGAGCGCATTATCGCCAAGCCCGGGTTCAACCGTTGGCTGGTACCACCGGCCGCCCTGGCCATCCACTTGTGCATCGGCATGGCTTATGGCTTCTCGGTGTTCTGGTTGCCACTGTCCAAGGCGCTGGGCATCACCGCACCGGTCGCCTGCGCGCCGGACATGAGCTTTATCAGCCAGGTCTTCTCGTCCCAATGCGACTGGCCCATCTCCATGCTGGGCTGGATCTACACCCTGTTCTTCATCTTCCTGGGCTGCTCGGCAGCGATCTGGGGCGGCTGGCTGGAACATGCCGGGCCACGTAAGGCTGGCGTCGTGTCGGCCTTGTGCTGGTGTGGCGGCCTGCTGATCTCGGCATTGGGGATTTATACCCACCAGATCTGGCTGATGTGGATCGGCTCCGGGGTCATTGGCGGTATCGGCCTGGGCCTGGGCTACATCTCGCCGGTGTCGACCCTGATCAAGTGGTTCCCGGACAAGCGCGGCATGGCTACCGGCATGGCGATCATGGGCTTCGGCGGCGGCGCGATGGTTGGCGCCCCGTTGGCAGCCGCGCTGATGGGTCACTTTGCCTCGCCGACCAGCGTTGGCGTGTGGCAGAGCTTCGTGGTCATGGCGGTGATCTACTTCGTGTTCATGATTGGCGGCGCCTTGTCCTACCGCGTTCCGCCGACCGGCTGGAAGCCCGAGGGCTGGACTGCCCCGGCGAAGAAAGCCAGCAACGCGATGATCACCCACCGTCACGTGCACGTGAACGTGGCCTGGAAAACCCCGCAATTTCGCCTGGTGTGGCTGGTGCTGTGCCTGAACGTGTCGGCCGGTATCGGCATCCTCGGCATGGCTTCGCCGCTGCTGCAGGAAGTGTTCGGCGGCAAGTTGCTGGGTAACGGCCTGACGTTTGGCCAGCTGGATGCCGGTCAACTGGCTTCCATCGCGGCCATCGCCGCCGGCTTTACCGGTCTGTTGAGCCTGTTCAACATCGGTGGCCGGTTCTTCTGGGCGTCGTTCTCCGACTACCTGGGCCGTAAAAACACCTATTTCGTGTTCTTTGCCCTGGGGTTTGCCCTGTACGCGCTGATCCCGAACCTCGGTCACCTGGGCAACGTCGCGCTGTTCGTGGCCGCGTTCTGCATCATCCTGTCGATGTACGGCGGTGGTTTTGCGACGGTACCGGCTTACCTGGCGGACCTGTTCGGTACGCAAATGGTGGGTGCGATCCACGGTCGTCTGCTGACGGCATGGGCAGCGGCGGGCGTGTTGGGTCCGGTGCTGGTGAACTACCTGCGTGAGTATCAGTTGAGCATCGGCGTTGAACGCGCTGCCGCCTACGACATCACCTTGTACATCCTCGCCGGCCTGCTGGTGCTGGGCTTTATCTGCAACCTGCTGGTACGGCCGGTGGCAGACAAGTACTTCATGACCGACGCGGAACTGGCTGCCGAACAGGCGCTGGGCCACGACAAGGGCGCCGATTCCAGCACCGTGCTGGAATGGAAAGCCTCCTCCGGCAGCGTGCCGCTGGCGGTAGCCGCCTGGCTGGTGGTGGGTATTCCCCTGGCGTGGGGCGTGTGGGTCACCCTGCAGAAAACCGCAGTACTGTTCCACTAACACCGCGTAACCCTTGTGGGAGCGGGCTTGTGTGGGAGCGGGCTTGCTCGCGAATGCGATGGATCAGTCAGCCCATGTTTGGCTGACACACCGCTTTCGCGAGCAAGCCCGCTCCCACACAAAGCTGCTCCCACACTTGTACTGACATGTCTATCCTCGACACTCCATCAGTCTTATCCCCTCCGATGTTTCTGTTTAGCGCCCGCGCCCCTATAATGGCTGCCTTTTTCGCCCAATGATTTTGCGGAGCTGGTGATGGCCGAACGTAAGGCGTCCGTCGAGCGCGACACTCTGGAAACCCAGATCAAAGCCTCGATTAACCTGGATGGCACCGGAAAGGCCCGATTTGATATCGGTGTACCTTTTCTTGAGCACATGCTGGACCAGATCGCCCGTCACGGGCTGATCGACCTGGATATCGTCAGCAAGGGCGACCTGCATATCGACGACCACCACACGGTGGAAGACGTCGGTATCACGTTGGGCCAGGCATTTGCCAAAGCCATCGGCGACAAGAAAGGCATCCGTCGCTACGGCCACGCCTACGTCCCGCTGGATGAGGCACTGTCGCGTGTGGTCATCGACTTCTCCGGCCGCCCGGGCCTGCAGATGCACGTGCCGTACACCCGCGCCACCGTCGGCGGCTTTGACGTCGACCTGTTCCAGGAATTCTTCCAGGGCTTCGTCAACCACGCCCTGGTCAGCCTGCACATCGACAACCTGCGTGGCACCAATACCCACCACCAGATCGAGACCGTGTTCAAAGCCTTCGGTCGCGCCCTGCGCATGGCTGTGGAGCTGGATGACCGCATGGCCGGGCAGATGCCGTCGACCAAGGGCGTTCTGTAATGCAGACGGTCGCGGTTATCGATTACGGCATGGGTAACCTGCACTCGGTGGCCAAGGCCCTCGAACACGTAGGTGCCGGCAAGGTGCTGATCACCAGCGATGCCGACGTGATTCGCGAAGCCGACCGGGTGGTTTTCCCGGGTGTTGGCGCGATTCGCGACTGCATGGCCGAGATTCGCCGCCTGGGCTTCGACAGCCTGGTGCGTGAAGTCAGCCAGGACCGGCCGTTCCTTGGCATCTGCGTGGGCATGCAAGCCTTGCTCGACAGCAGTGAAGAGAACGACGGCGTCGACTGCATCGGTCTGTTCCCTGGCCAGGTGAAGTTCTTCGGCAAGGACCTGCACGAAGACGGCGAGCACCTGAAGGTGCCGCACATGGGTTGGAACGAAGTACGCCAGACCGTGGATCACCCGCTGTGGCACGAAGTGCCGGACCTGGCGCGTTTCTACTTCGTGCACAGCTACTACATCGCCGCCGGTAACCCGCGCCAGGTGGTGGGTGGCGGGCACTATGGCGTCGACTTCGCCGCGGCCCTGGCCGACGGTTCGCGCTTTGCCGTGCAGTTCCACCCGGAGAAGAGCCATACCCATGGCCTGCAATTGCTGCAGAACTTCGCCGCGTGGGACGGGCGCTGGTAATGGCCAAGAAGGTCAAGCCGCCGATCTTGAACCTCACTCCCCAGCAGGAGAGTGAGGCCACCGACAAGATCAAGCGTTTCATGGAAGACCGCTTCGAGCTCAAGCTCGGCTCGTTCGAGGTTGCAGAAATCCTCGAACTGTTCACCACTGAAATTGCTCCGCACTATTACAACAGGGCGATTTTCGATGTGCAGACGCACCTTAAAGAAAGGTTCGAAAGCATCGAAAGCGACTTGTGGGCGCTCGAGAAACCCTGATTTCCCGAGCAACGCTGAATATCGAATAAGGTTTGCCAGATGCTGATTATTCCCGCTATCGATCTCAAGGACGGTGCCTGCGTACGTCTGCGCCAGGGCCGCATGGAAGATTCCACGGTGTTCTCCGATGACCCGGTGAGCATGGCTGCCAAGTGGGTAGAAGGCGGTTGCCGTCGCCTGCATCTGGTGGACCTGAACGGTGCGTTCGAAGGCCAGCCGGTCAACGGTGAAGTCGTCACTGCGATCGCCAAGCGCTACCCGAACCTGCCGATCCAGATCGGCGGCGGCATCCGTTCCCTGGAAACCATCGAGCACTACGTGAAAGCGGGCGTGAGCTACGTGATCATCGGCACCAAGGCGGTCAAAGACCCGGCCTTCGTTGCCGAAGCCTGCCGTGCGTTCCCCGGCAAGGTGATCGTGGGCCTGGACGCCAAAGACGGTTTCGTCGCCACCGATGGCTGGGCCGAGATCAGCACCGTTCAAGTGATTGACCTGGCCAAGCAGTTTGAAGCCGACGGTGTCTCCGCCATCGTTTATACCGACATCGCCAAAGACGGCATGATGCAGGGCTGCAACGTACCGTTCACCGCTGCGTTGGCTGCCGCCACGAAGATCCCGGTGATCGCTTCCGGCGGTATCCACAACCTGGGCGACATCAAGTCGCTGCTGGACGCGAAGGCGCCAGGGATCATCGGCGCCATCACCGGCCGCGCGATCTATGAAGGCACCCTGGACGTTGCTGAAGCCCAGGCTTACTGCGACGCCTACAAAGGCTGAGGACTGACCATGGCGCTGGCCAAACGCATCATCCCTTGCCTGGACGTCGACAACGGTCGCGTGGTCAAGGGCGTCAAGTTCGAGAACATCCGTGACGCCGGCGACCCGGTGGAGATCGCCCGTCGCTACGACGAACAGGGTGCTGACGAGATTACCTTTCTCGACATCACCGCCAGCGTCGACGGTCGCGACACCACGCTGCATACCGTCGAGCGCATGGCCAGCCAGGTGTTTATCCCGCTGACCGTGGGCGGCGGCGTGCGCACCGTGCAGGACATCCGCAACCTGCTGAACGCCGGTGCAGACAAGGTCTCGATCAACACTGCCGCTGTGTTCAACCCGGAGTTTGTCGGCGAAGCCGCGCAGCACTTCGGCTCGCAATGCATCGTGGTGGCCATCGACGCCAAGAAAGTCTCCGGTCCGGGCGAAACCCCGCGCTGGGAGATCTTCACCCACGGCGGGCGCAAGCCAACCGGGCTGGATGCGGTGCAGTGGGCGATGAAGATGGAAGCCCTGGGCGCCGGTGAAATCCTGCTGACCAGCATGGACCAGGACGGCATGAAAAACGGCTTCGACCTGGGCGTGACCCGCGCCATCAGCGATGCCCTGGGCATCCCGGTAATCGCTTCCGGTGGCGTCGGCAACCTGCAGCACCTGGCCGACGGCGTGATCGAAGGCCACGCCAGCGCGGTGCTGGCGGCGAGTATTTTCCACTTCGGCGAATACACCGTTCCCGAGGCCAAGGCCTACATGGCGGCGCGCGGTATCGTCGTACGCTAAACGTCACTGGACACCATGGCAGGCTCGCGGCACTCTCTGGGCTTGCCATGGATTCCGGTAACTTTCATGTTCAAAGACCTGCTGCTCGCCCTCGCCAGTACCTCCATTCTTTTGGCGGGCTCAGCCCACGCCGACGAACCGACTGACAGCGCTTCCCTGGTGTTGCTGACGGAGAACTTCCCGCCGTACAACATGGCGAAAAACGGCAAGAACTTCGCCAAGGAAGAGAACATCGAAGGCATCGCCGTGGACATCGTCCGCGAGACCTTCCAGCGTGCCGGCATCTCCTACAACCTGACTCTGCGCTTCCCTTGGGAGCGGATCTACAAGCTCGCCCTGGAAAAACCCGGCTACGGCGTGTTCGTGATGGCGCGCCTGCCGGACCGTGAAGCGCTGTTCAAATGGGTCGGCCCCATCGGCCCGGATGATTGGGTGCTGCTGGCCAAGGCTGACAGCAAGATCCAGTTGACCGACCTTGAGCAGGCCCGTCGCTACAAAATCGGCGCCTACAAGGGCGATGCCATTGCCGAGACCCTTGAAAAGCAAGGCCTCAAACCGGTGATCGTGCTGCGCGACCAGGACAACGCGCAAAAACTGCTGGAGGGCCAGATCGACCTGTGGGCCACCGGTGACCCGGCGGGCCGTTACCTGGCGCGCCAGGTCGGGGTGACGGGGCTCAAGACCGTGCTGCGTTTCAATAGCGCCGAGCTGTACCTGGCACTGAACAAAAATGTGCCGGATGAAGTGGTGGCCAAGCTTCAGAAGGCACTGGATCAGTTACGGGAAGAGGGCGTTGTCGATGACATCATGGGGCGTTATCTCTAACGCCGGTTCGACTGAAGGCAGCGCAGGCACTGGCTCAACGGGCAGGGTCAGGACGGGCGCCTGTTCGTTGCCCTCAGGTATCGATGCAGATGATTCGCTGAAGTACACAGTGTCGCCGTTGGTGTAGCTGACGGTGGCCGCCAACTGGCTGCCGTCCTGTCGATACAGCTTATATTCGCTGCGGATGACGTAGGCGGCGATGGTCTGGTTTGCCGGCACATAGGCCGCGACTTCCAGCGGCGTCGAAGTGCCCCAGCCCTTGGCCGATTGCGTGGTATGGGTGAAGGGTTTGCTCAAGTGCGCAGAAAACATCACCGGGCGGGACGTCGATGACCATTCATACGCCAGCTGAATGCCCGTCACCGCTGTAAAGTCGATGGAGTTGTCACCGGCCTCGCCCCTGTGTGCCGTCCAGTTGAACGTTTTGCCCTGGGGCGTTGTGTTCTGCCCAAGGCCGACAGAGAGATACCGGTCGGTTCTTTCCAGTCGATAGCGTGGCGAGTGATGCAGTTGTTCAAGCGGCGTGAGGTTGCTGTCCTTTACGGCGAACCATGGCAGCTCGCAGACCGCGGGAGACGGCTCCGTTTCCACCGAAGCAAACGGCGCGGGTGGCGCAGGCAGAGCGCTTTCCTGGCTGGCCAGTTCCATGCGCAGGGCGTAGGGCCTGGCACCGAAAGACGGCCTGGTCCATCCGTCAGTCCCGTAAAAGGTGCCGGTGGCGATGTAGGCTGTCTCGGGCTCGGCGTCGGGGGTGTGAACGTCCCACGCGCTGAAGTCCATGCGAGCGCCGCTGCCCTTGTCGTTCCATATCGGGTTGCCGATATAGGCATCGACCGCCAGATCCGCCCTGACGCAGCGCACCGCATTCAGTGTGGGTTTGTCGTAACCGATGCAGCAGACCATTCCCATGGCTACATACCCTTCGGGGGGCACCGGTTTCCATACGGAAACCTCGGAGCGGGTCTTCTTGCCGGAATTTTTCCAGATCAAAGTAAAACCCACCGGCGCCCGAAGGGCAGTCCCGTTCACGGGGTCTGACTCGCTGACCACGGCAACGAATTTTCGGTTATTGATCGTGCGATAGTCGCTGGCGACGACGTCACCCAGTGAAGAAAAGCTGTTCAGCGAGTCGGCCGTTGTGTTGGGGCGCCAAAACGTGGCGGCGTTATCGGCGCCTGAGTCTTTGGCGCTCCAGAGCAGATCGAACTCTGTGGTGAAATTGATCAGCAGGTCTTTAAAGCGTATGGGTTGCATGGTTTATCTTCCCAATTTTATAAAAAGTTGCAGGTCTGCGTCGGCATGGCCTGTTTGGCTGCGCTGCAACTATTGAATAAAACGGGAGGCGCAAAGCGGTAGCTATATAGAGCGGTGGCCCCGCATCACGGGGTCAGCGATACGTACCGTCTTTGCCGTGCCCAGCCATCGCGCGATTGCTGCGCAGGCTGATCATCAACTTGATATCGATCCACTCGATGCCCTGGGCCTTGAGCTTGGGCAGCTCGCGTTCCAGCACCGCCAGCGTCTGTGGATAAGGGTGGCCGATCATCACGGCCGAACCCTGTTTGTGGGCCAGCTTGATCGCGGTTTGCAGCTGGGTGGTGATGGCCGCTTCGGTGCGTTCGTCATCGAGGAACACATCTCGCGAAACGCTGGCCAGGCCGATCTTCTGCGCTTCGGCGGCCGCCACGGTCTTGGCGCTGGTGCGGCTGTCGACGAAGAACTTGTGGCGCCGCTGCAATTCACCCATCAGCCAGGCCATGGCCTCGGGCTGCGCTGTCATGCGGCTGCCCATGTGGTTGTTGATGCCGGCGGTGTAGGGCACGGCCTTGAAGGCGGCGTCCAGGCGTTTGCCCAGTTCTTCGATGGGCAGGTCAGGGTGCCACGCGAATGGGCCGGTGGCCGGGTCCATGGGCATGTGCAGGATGACGATCTTGCCGGCCTTGTGGGCTTCGCGGGCGAATTCGGCGGCGTGGGGTGTGTCGGGCATGATCGCCGTGGTCACAGGGCCGGGCAGGGCGAGCACGCGACGATCCCGGGGCAGGTTTTGCCCGAGGTCGTCGATGATCAGGGTCAGGTAGGCTTTGTGTTCAGCGGGGGCGGTACTGGCGGGGTTGCCTTGGGCAACTCCCGCCAGACAGCACAGCAAAGCGATGATCAGGCCACGACGCATATCAACGGCTGCGCGTAATGCTCAGGCCCTTGAGCAGGCTCAGTGCCTGGGCCAACTGGTAATCGTCGTCCTGTGGCATCGGCTTGGCTTTCGAGCCGCTGCCGGTAGGCTGGTCGGCGCCGCCGTTGCCGTTGCCCAGGTGACCTTGCAGGTCCGCTTCCTTGTAGAACTCGCTGTCGGCCTCGTTGGTGATCTTGGCCTTGCGCACTTCGATGTCCGGCACGATGCCCTGGGCCTGGATCGAGCGGCCATTCGGCGTGTAGTACAACGCGGTGGTGATCTTCAAGGCGCGCTCGTTGTTCAGCGGCAGCACGGTTTGCACCGAGCCTTTGCCGAAGCTGGTGGTGCCCATCAGCACGCCGCGTTTCTGGTCTTGCAGGGCGCCGGCGACGATTTCCGAAGCCGAGGCGCTGCCGCCGTTGATCAGCACAACCATTGGCACGCCTTCGCTGAGGTCGTTGCCGGTGGCCGAGAAGCGCAGTTCGGAGTTGGCGATACGGCCCTTGGTGTAGACGATCAGGCCCTTGGTGATGA
This sequence comes from Pseudomonas sp. 1912-s, assembly GCF_029269205.1. Classification (NCBI taxonomy): domain Bacteria; kingdom Pseudomonadati; phylum Pseudomonadota; class Gammaproteobacteria; order Pseudomonadales; family Pseudomonadaceae; genus Pseudomonas; species Pseudomonas sp. 1912-s. The sequence goes on from NZ_JARIXR010000010.1 coordinate 180,513, forward strand.
AGTGGTCGACCACTTCCACCGCCGCCTGCAACACCCCGCCCGGGTTGTTGCGCAGGTCGAGCACGATGCCGCTGAGTTTCTTGCCGTTGTCTTTACGCAGCTTGGCCAGGGCCTTGGCCACTTCGTCGCCGGTCTTGACCTGGAACTGGGTGATACGGATGTAACCGTAGCCCGACTCCAGCAGCTGGCTTTTCACGCTCTTGACCGTGATGGTCGCGCGCGCCAGGGTCACGTCAAACGGGTTGCCGCCGTCGCGCACCAGGGTCAGGGTGATTTTCTGGCCGATCTTGCCGCGCATCTTGTCGACGGCTTCGGTCATGGTCTGGCCGCGGGTCGGCTGGCCGTTGATCTTGACGATCAGGTCGCCTGCCTGGATCCCGGCCTTGGACGCTGGCGTGTCATCAATTGGCGAGACCACTTTGATCTGGCCGTCTTCGGCGCCGACTTCAATGCCCAGGCCACCGAATTCACCACTGGTGCTTTCCTGCAGCTCGGCGAAATCTTCCGGGCCCAGGTAGGCGGAGTGCGGGTCAAGGTTGCTGAGCATGCCCTTGATGGCATTTTCCAGCAGGGTCTTGTCGTCCACCGGCTCGACATAGGCAGCCTTGATCCGGTCCATGACCTCGGCAAAGGTGCGCAACTCGTCCAGCGGCAGCGGGGCCTTGGTGGTCGCGGCCGTAGCTGACTGGGCGGTCTGGTCGGCGAATGCCAAAGGCGCGCCGATCACCAGGGCGATCGTCAGGGCCAGCGATGTGAGGCGGGACAAATGCAGCATGTCGAACGAACTCCTAATGTAGATGCGACCCTTATCCTTGGGTGCGGCACCATTGTGCTGGGTCGCTCGGGCGGCCCTGCTGACGAATAGCGAAGTACAGCGCCGGAGTGTCCTGGCCACCACTGTTACCGACAGTGGAGATGGATTCACCGGCTTTTACAACATCACCTGCCGCTTTAAGCAAAGTTTGATTGTGGCCGTAAAGGCTCAAATAGCCATTACCGTGGTCAAGAATCACCAACAAACCTGCGCCACGCAGCCAATCGGCGAACACCACACGGCCGCCGTGGATGGCGTGGACCTGGGTGCCGGCACCGGCACTGATCATCACACCGTCCCACTTGGCGCGGGTGTCATCGCCACGGGTTTCACCAAAGCGTGCCAGTAATCGACCATCAACTGGCCATGGAAGTTTGCCCCGGGCTGAAGCAAAAGGTCCGCCGAAGGATTCGCCGGCGCTGGAAACCAGCGGGCCAGGCGCTGCACGCGCCGTTTTGCGCGGGGCCGGGGCATCAGTGGCCAGGGCCTCGGCGGCCTCACGCTCGCGCTTTTTTTCGGCTTCCTGCTGGGCGATCAGCGCTTTTTGCCGCGCTTCTTCGGCCTCGCGAGCCTGGCGAGCCAGGGTTTCCTCGATGGTTTTCAGGACTTTGGCCAGGTCGGCCTGGTCTTGCTCGCGATTCTTGAGCTTGGCATCGCGGGCCTTTACGTCGTCATTCAGCTTGGCCAGTGCTTGCTGGCGCTCCTTGCGAACCTTGTCCAGCTCGTCGCGCTGGCTGTCGAGGCTGCTTTTCTGGTCGAGCAACTGCGACTGCTGGTTGGCGATTTCTGTTTCGACATTGGCCAACTGGCGCAGGGTCTCGTTGAAGCTTTTCAATTGCTCCATACGGGCCTTGCTCAGGTAGTCGTAGTAGGTGAGGGTGCGGGCGAATTTTTCCGGGTTCTGCTGGTTGAGCAGCAGCTTGAGGTATTCCTGGCGGCCATTCTGGTAGGCGGCGCGGGCCTGGATTGCGATCAGGCGTTGCTGTTCAACGCGGGCGCTCTGGAGTTTTTTTTTCTCACCGTCGAGTCGCTCCAGTTCCGACTCGCTCTTCTTTAGTTCTTTTTGCAGCTCCTGGACCTGCTTCTCGAGCTTGCCCATCTCGGTTTCCGTGCCGCGCAGGTCTTTCTGCACGCCGGATTTCTCTTCCTGGAGCTTTCCGAGCAGTTTCTTCAGCTCGGTAATGTCCTGACGCGTAGCGTCCAACTGTTGTTGGGTTTGTGCGCGCTCATCGGCAAACGCCGGTTGGAGCAGGCAGACAAGAGCGAGGGTAATCAAGGCGCGAAGCATAGAGGCGGGCGACACCAGGGAAAGGGACGGCCTAGTATGCCCGCCAAGCGCTGCAAAAAAAACGCCTCAAAGCCAACTGCTTTGAGGCGTTCGTCATAAAAAGCCGTTTCGGGCGATTTAATCGGGCGGTTTTGCTATTAAACCAATATCGAAGTGCCAGTCATCTCTTTCGGCTTCTCCAGCCCCATCAGCATCAGCATGGTCGGTGCCACGTCGGCCAGCACACCGCCGTCACGCACTTTCAGGTCGCGCTTGCCAACGTAGATGAACGGCACCGGCTCGGTGGTGTGGGCGGTGTGGGCCTGGCCGGTGGATTCGTCGGACATTTGCTCACAGTTGCCGTGGTCGGCGGTGATCAGCGCTTCGCCGCCCACCTTGTCCAGGGCGTCGACGATGCGGCCGACGCACAGGTCCAGGCATTCCACGGCTTTCACCGCCGCTTCCAGGTTGCCGCTGTGGCCCACCATGTCACCGTTGGCGTAGTTGACCACGATCACGTCATAACGCTGGTGCTCGATGGCGTCGACGATTTTGTCCGTGACTTCCGGGGCACTCATTTCCGGCTGCAGGTCGTAGGTGGCGACTTTTGGCGACGGGATCAGGATGCGTTCTTCACCCGGGAACGGTTCTTCGCGACCGCCGGAGAAGAAGAAGGTCACGTGGGCGTATTTCTCGGTTTCGGCAATGCGCAGTTGGGTCTTGCCGTTTTTCGCCAGGTAATCGCCCAGCACGTTTTCCAGGCTGCCCGGGGCGAATGCCGACGGGGCCGGGATGTTGCCGGCGTATTGGGTCAGCATCACGAATTCGACTTTCGGCTGGCGGGCGCGCTCGAAGTCCTTGAAGCCGTCATCGACAAACACATGGCTCAGCTCGCGGGCACGGTCGGCGCGGAAGTTCATGAACACCACGGCGTCGCCGTCTTCGACCTTGACCGGCTCACCGATAGTGGTGGCCTTGACGAATTCGTCGCTCTCGCCACGGGCGTAAGCGGCTTCCAGGCCTTCCTGGGCGGTGGCGGCGTTGAATTCGGCCTGGCCGTCGACGATCAGGTTGTAGGCTTGTGCCACGCGGTCCCAGCGGTTGTCACGGTCCATCGCGAAGTAACGGCCCACCAGGCTGGCGATACGGCCTTTGCCGAGGGTCTTGAAGGTTTCGTCCAGCAGTTCGATGGAGGACTGGGCGCTTTTCGGCGGGGTATCGCGACCGTCGAGGAAGGCGTGCAGGTAGATTTTCTCGGCACCGCGCTTGAAGGCCAGTTCGGCCATGGCGATCAGGTGGTCCTGGTGACTGTGGACGCCGCCGTCCGACAGCAGGCCCATGAAGTGCACGGCCTTGCCGGCCTTGACCGCTTTGTCCACCGCCGCGCAGATGGTCGGGTTCTCGAAAAATTCGCCGTCGCGGATCGCTTTGGTCACGCGGGTGAAGTCTTGATAGACCACTCGTCCGGCACCTAGGTTCATGTGCCCGACTTCCGAGTTGCCCATCTGGCCGTCCGGCAGGCCAACATCCATGCCCGACCCGGAGATCAGGCCGTTCGGTACGGTAGCGCTCAGACGGTCCAGTACTGGCTTCCTGGCCGAGTACACAGCGTTGTCATGGTGGCTTTCACTGTGTCCGAAGCCATCGAGAATTATCAGGACCAAAGGTTTAGGCGTAGTAGTCATAGATCCTCTCGCGGCGGTAATGAATGAAGGCAATTGAAAAGGGAGTGGCAGTTTAAAGCGAAGTTCCGACCACGTCACCGCTTTACGGGGGTTGGCCGACCATGACGGCTGTGTATACTTACCGCCATTTTAACGCCCTGGAACCTCCTTGATGGTTGATCACCTGATTGCATTTGCCACTACCCACTATTTGCTCGCTGGTGCGTTCGTCGTACTGCTGGCGCTGCTGATCGCTCACGAAATGAGCCGCGGTGGCCGCAGCCTCAGCACGTCCGAGCTGACCGCTCTGGTCAACAAGGATGAGGCTGTAGTGGTGGACATTCGTCCCGCCAAGGATTTCGCCGCCGGTCATATTGTCGGCGCGCTGAACATTCCCCAGGACAAGCTGATTTCGCGCCTGGCCGAGCTGGAAAAGCACAAGGCCAAGACCATCATCCTGGTCGACGCCCAAGGCCAGCACTCCGGCACCCACGCCCGCGAGATGCTGAAATCCGGTTTCAACGCGGCCAAACTGTCGGGTGGTATCTCCAGCTGGCGTGGCGATAACCTGCCGCTGGTGAAGTGATATGAGCCAGGTTGTCGTTTATTCCAGCGATTATTGCCCTTATTGCATGCGAGCCAAGGCCCTGCTTGAGAAAAAGGGCATTGCCTTCGAAGAGATCAAGGTTGATGGCAAGCCCCAGGTGCGCGCCGAGATGACCAAGAAAGCGGGACGCACGTCCGTGCCGCAGATCTGGATCGGTGACAAGCATGTCGGTGGATGCGATGACCTGTTCGCACTCGAGCGCGCCGGTAAACTGGATGCGCTGCTTCACGTCTGACTCACAACCCCTAAAAGACCCCAAGATCACGAAGGATCTGCGATGACTGACCAACAGAACACCGAAGCGGCAGCAGAAGAGGCTCAAGGCCCACAATTTTCCCTGCAGCGTATTTACGTACGCGACTTGTCGTTCGAAGCGCCAAAAAGCCCGGCCATCTTCCGTCAGGAATGGACCCCGAGCGTCGCACTGGACCTGAACACCCGTCAAAAGGCCCTGGAAGGCGACTTCCACGAGGTCGTGCTGACCTTGTCGGTGACCGTCAAGAACGGCGAAGAAGTGGCCTTCATCGCTGAAGTGCAACAGGCCGGCATCTTCCTGATCCAGGGCCTGGACGAAGCGTCCATGAGCCACACCCTGGGCGCGTTCTGCCCGAACATCCTGTTCCCGTATGCCCGTGAGACCCTGGACAGCCTGGTCACCCGTGGCTCGTTCCCGGCGCTGATGCTGGCTCCGGTGAACTTCGATGCCCTGTATGCGCAAGAGCTGCAGCGCATGCAACAGGAAGGTTCGCCAACGGTTCAGTAATTTCGAACCCGACGCAGGACTAAATGTGGGAGCGGGCTTGTGTGGGAGCTGGCTTGCCTGCGATAGCATCACCGCGGTGTGACTGACACACCGAGGTGTTTGTATCGCGGGCAAGCTCGGCTCCCACACAAGCCCGCTCCCACATTTGTTATATGCGTTACTTGAAACCGAGTTGCCGCCAACCTTCGTAGACGGCGACGGCCACGGTGTTGGACAGATTCAGGCTGCGGCAGCCTTCGCGCATCGGCAGGCGCAGGCGGTGGCCGTCGGGCAGGGCGTCGAGCACCTCTGCCGGCAGGCCCCGGCTTTCCGGGCCGAACAGGAAGGCGTCGCCTTCGGCAAAGCTGGCATCATGGAACGGCCGCGAGCCCTTGGTGGTAAACGCGAACAACCGTGGGTGGTTCAGGCTTTCCAGGCAACTGGCGAGGTCGGCGTGGCGCTGCAGGGTGGCGTACTCGTGGTAGTCGAGCCCGGCGCGGCGCAGGCGCTTGTCGTCCATGTCGAAGCCCAACGGTTCGATCAAATGCAGGTGGCAGCCACTGTTGGCGCACAGCCTGATAACGTTGCCGGTATTCGGCGGAATTTCTGGTTGAAAAAGGATGACGTGAAACATGCACGGCTCCGAAGGCAAAGATGCGCTGCATTCTACCCCTGAAGACGACCCGCGACCGAAGCTTCTGCCACGGGTTTTAGGCTCGTTGGCGATTGTCGGCTTGATGGTGGGCCTGATGATCGGCCGGCTGACCACGCCCGACCCGGTTGAGCTGCAGCAGGTGGAGCCTGCCGCTGATGGCCTGGTGGTGTGGTTCAACAGCGAGCCCAAGCTGCACGGCGAACATATCGACGGCACCGTGGCGCTGTTGTTCGACGCGCTGGGCAAGGCTCAGGGCGGGCAACTGAAGGTCAATGACAAGGATGTGAACTGGCGCGTGCGCAAGACCGATGGCGGCTTGCTGCTGAACCTGGTGGCGGCTCGGCCATTGCGCGGGGAGTGGTCGGGGGAGAAGGTCGAGGGGCGCTGGCGGCTGGAGATCCATCTCCGGGAGGAATAAAAGAGGGAATCCCCGGCCTGCCTGTACCAAGGTTCCCAAAACGGGCTGGGGCTATGGGCGCATTGCCTCATAAGCCCCGGGTGTAAAGAAGGGAGTTCCCGGCCTGCCTGTACCAGGGCTCCCAAAACGGGGTGAAGCCAAAGGCTTCGGTGTTAAAGAGGGAATCCCCGGCCTGCCTGTACCGAGGTTCCCGAAACGGGTGTGGGGCGCGACGCGATCCGCATCAAGCACCCCGGGTGTAAAGAGGGGATTCTCGGCCTGCCTGTACCAAGGTCCCCGAAACTGGGTAGTAACAGGGTTATTGCAGGGCGCGTGCCAGAGTTGTGAAGTTGTGCCAAAAAATTTCTTCAGAAAGCGCAAAGCCCCGGAATACGGGGCTTTGGCGTTTTCAGCTTTTAATATTTATTTAACAAGGCATGTGTTTCAGGCGTTGCATCCGTGCGCGATGCCGGTTCGTGGTGCATTGAAGCGGTGCACGTTCAGCCCTCATCGCCCTCATCATCATCGCCGCCGTCGACCTTCATCCCCAGCTCCTTGATCTTGCGAGTCAGGGTGTTGCGGCCCCAGCCCAGCAGCACGGCGGCGTCGCGACGACGACCGGCGGTATGCTTGAGGGCGGTTTCGATCATGATCCGCTCGAAGGCCGGCACAGCGCTGTCCAGCAGGTTCGACTGGCCACGTGCCAACGCCTGGTCGGCCCACTGGCGCAGGGCCTGCTCCCAGTTGGTCACCGGTGCCGAATCCTGAGGCAGGCTCAGCAGCTCCGGCGGCAGGTCGCTGATGTGCACTTCGCGCCCCGAAGCCATCACCGTGATCCAGCGGCAGGTGTTCTCCAACTGACGCACGTTGCCCGGCCATGGCAGGTTCTTCAGGTATTCCTCGGTCTCGCTTTTCAGCAGCTTCGGCTCGACGGCCAGCTCCTGGGCGGCGCGGCTGAGGAAGTGACGCGCGAGGGTCGGGATGTCTTCGCGGCGGTCCGACATCCGTGGGATGTGGATGCGGATCACGTTCAGGCGGTGGAACAAGTCTTCACGGAATTTCCCGGCATGCACCAGGGTTTCCAGGTTCTGGTGGGTCGCCGCGATGATGCGTACGTCGACCTTGACCGGCGTATGCCCGCCTACGCGATAAAACTCGCCGTCTGCCAGTACCCGCAGCAGGCGCGTCTGGGTGTCGGCCGGCATGTCGCCGATTTCATCGAGGAACAGCGTGCCGCCATCGGCCTGTTCAAAACGGCCCCGGCGCAGGTTGGCCGCGCCGGTGAACGCGCCTTTTTCATGGCCGAACAGTTCCGACTCCATCAAGTCCTTCGGAATCGCCGCCATGTTCAGCGCGATAAACGGCGACGCCGCCCGTGGGCTGTGACGGTGCAGGGCGTGGGCCACCAGCTCTTTACCGGTACCCGACTCGCCGTTGATCAGCACGGTGATGTTGGAGTGGCTCAAGCGCCCGATGGCGCGAAACACTTCCTGCATCGCCGGGGCTTCGCCGATGATTTCCGGGGTACGGGTCAGGGCCGGCGGGGCTTCCTGGTTTTGTTGTTCCTGGGCGTGCTGGTTGGCGCGTTTTACCAGGGCCACCGCTTCGTCCACGTCGAACGGTTTCGGCAGGTATTCAAAGGCGCCACCCTGATAGGAGGCGACAGCGCTGTCCAGGTCCGAGTGCGCGGTCATGATGATCACCGGCAAGCGCGGGTGCTGCTCGCGTATCCGCGCCAGCAAGTCCAGGCCACTGGCGCCGGGCATGCGGATGTCGGAGATGATCACATCGGGCTGCTGGCGAGCCAGGCGGCTCATCACCCCGTCGGCGCTGTCGAAGCTCTGGGTGGTCATGCCTTCCTGTTGCAAGGCTTTCTCCAGGACCCAGCGGATAGAACGGTCGTCATCGACGATCCAGACAGTTTCACTACGGCTCATGTCGATGGGGCTCCTTGTTCCAGTGGCAGAAAGATCGAGAAGGTGGTGTGGCCGGGATGGCTCTCACACTCGATCAAACCCTGGTGCTGGCTGATGATGTTCTGGGTAATGGCCAGGCCCAGCCCGGTACCGTCCGGGCGGCCGCTGACCATTGGGAAAAAGATGGTTTCCTGCAGTTCGGCCGGGATACCCGGGCCGTTGTCGATGATCTCGACCTTGGTCACCAGGCGATGGCGCACGTGGCCGATGGTGAACTGGCGCAACGCGCGGGTGCGCAGGCTGATGCGGCCCAGGCGCAGTTCGTTCTGGCTGCTGATGGCCTGCATGGCGTTGCGCACGATATTGAGCACCGCCTGGATCATCTGCTCGCGGTCGATCAATACATCGGGAATGCTTGGGTCGTAGTCGCGCACCAAGGTGATGCAGCCCTGGCTTTCGGCCTCTACCAACTGGCAAACGCGTTCCAGCACTTCATGCACGTTGGTCATCGCCAGCGACGGAAGTTTGTTGGAGCCGAGCATGCGGTCTACCAGGTTACGCAGGCGGTCGGCTTCCTCAATGATGACGTTGGTGTAGTCCTTGAGGTTCTCGTCCGGCAGCTCGCGGGCCAGCAACTGTGCGGCGCCGCGAATCCCGCCCAGCGGGTTCTTGATCTCATGGGCCAGGCCGCGCACCAGCATCTTGCTGGTTTCCTGCTTGGACAGTTGCGCTTCTTCCTTGGTGATGCGCAGCAGGCGATCCCGGGGATGCACCTCCAGCAGCAGCAAGGTGGCGCCGTGGCTCAGGATCGGCGTGACCGCGTAGTCGACGGTCAGGGTCTGGCCGGTGAGGGCGGTGAGCATCGCTTCGCGTTTGGTGAACGGGTGCGCCTGCTCCACGGCCTGGCGCAACGAACTCAAGGCTTCAGCCGACTCGGTGAACAGTTCGCTGATGAATTGCCCATGGCTGCGCTGTCCGCTGATGGCCAGCAGCATCTCCGCCGCCGGGTTCATGTACTCAAGGCGCAGTTCGTCATTGAGCAGAATGGTCGCGGTGGTCAGGTTGTCGAGTAGCAGGCGGTGCAGTGCGTCGCTGATGGTCATTAGGACCTCTTTTGGAGCAAGGCGCGGGCTTGAGGCACACGCTGATACAAGGAAAATGCAAAAACCAAACCAAAGCTCCGAAAAGAAGCGTTAAAGCCCTGAAATGGGGGCTTAAGGCGCGAAACTGTGGCGTTCTGCCAGCTTCAGCGGGAAGTTTCGAACCAAAATGGGTTGCGTAAGTGGGAAGGGTGCAGCGTATCGCACCAATATAGTGCGGTTTTGAAAAGTCTGTTCAGGAAAGCCAAAAGGCTTTCCTGGTGTTCAGCCTTTGTAGAGGCACAGCTCGGCGGTGGCGCGGATCATCGCCAGTTGGTGCAGCGGGTCATGTGCAGGCGCGTGATTAGCCTGGGCCAGCCATTGCGGACACTGCGGGTTGGTGCGCTCCGGGGTGAAGTCCGCCAGCTGTTGCAGCAGGCGTTTTTGCAGCAGGTCCAGTTTAGGGCGGATCTGGCCGACCAAATCAGGGCGCGGGTCGTCAGGCGCCTTGCCTTGCAGTTGCCAGTCGGACAAGTGGACGTATTGCACCAGTTTGTTCGCCTCGATCTGGGCCGAGAAAAACTGCTCGGCTTGCGCCGGTGCCAGTTTGTAACTCGGCGCCTGGGCGACGACGCTGGCGATCACGTCCCGCTCCCGTGGGCGGTCCTCGACGGGCTTGTGGCTGTCCCATTTGCTCAGGGCCACCTGGTCGGCGATCGCCAGGCGTTCGGCGATGCTGTCGAGTAGCGGGGCGAGGGTGGGTGGTGCGGCCAATACATTGGCGCTGATAGCCAGCAAGATGAACCCAAGGTTGAGTTTCAAGGCAGATCCCTCTTTTGTAGGAGCGAGCTTGCTCGCGATGGTCGTTAACGATAACCCGTAAATATTGAAGAAATGCGGCGTCCTTGAGCTTTTCGCGGGCAAGCCCGCTCCCACGGGGTTTTGCGGGCAAAAAAAAGACCTCCCGAAGGAGGCCTTTTTCATCACGCCGCGTTAAGCGGCGCTACCGGATCAGCAGCTGTAGTACAGCTCGTATTCCAGTGGGTGTACGAAGGTGCGGACCTTGATTTCTTCTTCGCTTTTCAGGGCGATGTAGGCATCGATAAAGTCGTCGCTGAACACGCCGCCTTTGGTCAGGAACGCACGGCCCTTGTCCAGCTCTTCCAGGGCTTCTTTCAGGCTGCCGCACACTTGTGGGATCTCTTTGGCCTCTTCAGGCGGCAGGTCGTACAAGTTTTTGTCGGCGGCGTCGCCAGGGTGGATCTTGTTCTGGATACCGTCCAGGCCGGCCATTACCAGGGCAGCGAAGGCCAGGTACGGGTTGGCTGCCGGATCCGGGAAGCGGGCTTCGATACGGCGAGCGCGAGGGCTGGACACGTAAGGAATACGGATCGAAGCGGAACGGTTGCGAGCGGAGTAGGCCAGCATTACCGGAGCTTCGAAACCTGGGACCAGACGCTTGTAGGAGTTGGTCGACGGGTTGGTGAAGCCGTTCAGGGCCTTACCGTGCTTGATGATACCGCCGATGAAGTACAGGGCAGTGTCGGACAGGCCGGCATAACCTTCGCCAGCGAAGGTGTTCTTGCCTTCTTTGGCGATGGACAGGTGAACGTGCATACCCGAACCGTTATCGCCGTACAGAGGCTTAGGCATGAAGGTAGCGGTACGGCCGTAGGCATCAGCCACGTTGTGTACGCAGTACTTCAGGGTCTGAACTTCGTCAGCCTTGGCCACCAGGGTGTTGAACTTCACACCGATTTCGTTCTGGCCGGCAGTCGCCACTTCGTGGTGGTGAACTTCGATGACCAGGCCCATTTCTTCCATGGCGTTGCACATGGAGGTACGGATTTCGTGGTCGTGGTCGAACGGAGGAACCGGGAAGTAGCCGCCTTTGATGCCTGGACGGTGGCCTTTGTTGCCGCCTTCCACGTCCTGGTCGGACATCCACGAACCTTGTTCGGAGAAGATTTTGAACATGGAGCCGGAGATGTCGGACTTGAACTTGACCGAATCAAAGATGAAGAATTCTGGTTCCGGACCTACGAATACGGTGTCGCCGATACCGGTCGACTTCAGGTATTCCTCGGCACGCTTGGCGATCGCACGTGGGTCACGGTCGTAGCCTTGCATGGTCGAAGGCTCGATCACGTCGCAGACGATGATCAGCGTTGGGTCTTCGGTGAACGGGTCGAGTACGGCGGTGCTGTCGTCCGGCATCAGGATCATGTCGGAAGCTTCGATGCCTTTCCAGCCGGCAATGGAGGAGCCGTCGAACATTTTGCCTTCTTCGAAGAAGGCGTCATCCAGCGCGTCGCGAGCCGGCATGGTCACGTGGTGCTGAGTGCCTTTTGTGTCCGTGAAGCGCAGATCAATCCATTTGACGTCATGATCTTTGATGAGTTGAACCGACTTCGACATAGTGTCCTCCGGGTGGCTTCGGGCTGGGGTAGTGGAGTTAGCCCTTAGAATGTGGGTGATGCCGGCGCGAATACTCGACCAAGGCAACCTGCCTCACAAGAGAGCAAATTGCATGCCAGTGCCCCGACATGGGTTTTTTGCCACAAAAACGCCCCTATAAAGGTGCAATCCGCTGAAACGGAATAAATTGCGCACCGCAATGTAGCGTGATTTTTCATTAATGACCCGTTTTGGTGCGCGAAAGGTCGATTGCATATTAACTGGTTAAACCTTGAGCGATTTCCGCTATAATCCGCGCCCCCCTTTTTCGGCTGGGCCTGCGCGCGCTGTTTTCATGAAATTAATCGTTAAAGTCTTCCCCGAGATCACCATCAAGAGCCGACCGGTACGGATGCGTTTCATCCGTCAATTGGCCAAGAACATCCGTGCCGTGCTCCGCGATCTGGACCCGGCTGTGGTGGTGAACGGTGTGTGGGACAATCTCGAGCTGGAAACCCGCCTGACCGACCCCAAGGCCTTGAAGGACATGACCGAGCGCCTGAGCTGCGTGCCGGGCATCGCGCATTTCCTGCAGGTCGACGAGTACCCGCTGGGCGACTTCGACGACATCACCGAAAAGTGCAAACAGCACTACGGTGATGTGCTGGCAGGCAAGGTGTTTTCGGTGCGTTGCAAACGTGCCGGCAAGCACCCGTTCAGCTCCATGGATGTCGAGAAATACGTTGGCAGCAAGCTGCGTCGCGAGTGCGGCGCAGCCGGAATTTCCCTGAAAGAGCCGCAAATTGAAGTGCGGATGGAAATTCGCGACCAACGGTTGTTTGTGATCCACAGCCAGCACGACAGCATCGGCGGCTACCCGCTGGGTGCCCTGGAACAGACCCTGGTATTGATGTCCGGCGGTTTCGATTCCACCGTTGCGGCCTACCAGATCATGCGCCGCGGGCTGATGAGCCACTTCTGCTTCTTTAACCTGGGCGGGCGTGCACACGAATTGGGCGTGATGGAAGTCGCGCATTACATCTGGAAGAAGTACGGCAGCTCGCAACGGGTGCTCTTTGTCAGCGTACCGTTCGAGGAAGTCCTGGGAGAAATTCTCGGGAAAGTCGATAACAGTCATATGGGCGTAGTATTGAAGCGTATGATGTTGCGCGCTGCGTCCCGAATCGCGGATCGGCTGGAAATCGACGCACTGGTGACCGGTGAAGCGATTTCCCAGGTGTCCAGCCAGACCCTGCCGAACCTGTCGTTGATCGACTCTGTGACGGAGAAGCTGGTATTGCGCCCGCTGATCGCCAGTCACAAGCAAGACATCATCGACCTGGCGACCCAGATCGGCACGGCGGATTTCGCCAAGCACATGCCGGAATATTGCGGGGTCATCTCGGTGAACCCCAAGACCCACGCCAAGCGCAACCGCGTGGAGTACGAAGAACAACAGTTCGACATGGCGGTTCTCGAGCGTGCGCTGGAGAACGCCAAGCTGGTGCCGATCGATCGGGTTATCGACGAATTGGGCCAGGATTTGCAGATCGAAGAAGTCAGCGAGGCTCTGGCCGGTCAGATCATCATCGACATCCGTCACCCGGATGCCGCTGAAGACGAGCCGCTGGAAATTGCTGGCATCGACGTACAAACGCTGCCGTTCTATGCATTGAATGCGCGTTTCAAGGAACTGGATGACAGCCGTCAGTACCTGTTGTATTGCGACAAAGGCGTGATGAGTCGCCTGCATGCCCACCATTTGCTCAGTGAGGGGCATGCCAATGTGCGCGTTTATCGACCGAGCTAAGAGCCCGGGGCTGTTTGCCTGTGGCCTGCGTCACCGGCCCCCCGACTCTGCCGTCAAGCTGTAACGGCAAGGCCTGACTCTACTGTTAATCGCTGCCACGACCTGTCAGCACACCGAATCCTCTGATCGAGATACACAAGTGATCGAAAATCTACGCAACATCGCCATCATTGCCCACGTTGACCATGGTAAGACCACCCTGGTAGACAAACTCTTGCGTCAATCCGGCACCCTGGAGCGCAACGAGCTCAACGACGAGCGCGTGATGGACTCCAACGACCAGGAGAAAGAGCGCGGTATTACCATTCTGGCGAAAAACACCGCCATCAACTGGAACGGCTACCACATCAACATCGTGGACACCCCGGGCCACGCCGACTTCGGCGGCGAAGTTGAACGCGTAATGTCGATGGTTGACTCCGTTCTGCTGCTGGTTGACGCCCAAGACGGCCCTATGCCGCAAACCCGTTTCGTGACCAAGAAGGCTTTCGAAGCCGGCCTGCGTCCGATCGTGTGCATCAACAAGGTTGACCGTCCAGGCGCGCGTCCGGACTGGGTTCTGGACCAGATCTTCGACCTGTTCGACAACCTGGGTGCCACCGAAGAACAGCTGGACTTCAAAGTCGTCTACGCCTCGGCCCTGAACGGCATTGCCGGTCTGGAACACACCGACATGGCTGAAGACATGACCCCGCTGTACCAGTCGATCGTCGACAACGTACCTGCGCCGAAAGTTGACCGTGAAGGCCCGTTCCAGATGCAAATCTCGGCACTGGACTACAACAGTTTCCTGGGTGTTATCGGTGTTGGCCGCATCGCTCGTGGCAGCGTCAAGCCGAACACTCCGGTTGTCGCCATCGGCGCCGACGGCAAGAAACGCAACGGCCGTATCCTGAAGCTGATGGGTCACCACGGTCTGCACCGTATCGACGTTGAAGAAGCGTTTGCCGGTGACATCGTGTGCGTGAGCGGTATGGACTCGCTGTTCATCTCCGACACCCTGTGCCAGCCGGACAACGTCGAGGCGATGAAGCCTCTGACCGTTGACGAGCCAACCGTTTCCATGACCTTCCAGGTAAACGACTCGCCTTTCTGCGGTAAAGAAGGCAAGTTCGTGACTTCCCGTAACATCAAGGAACGTCTGGACAAAGAGCTGCTGTACAACGTTGCTCTGCGCGTTGAAGAAGGCGACTCGGCTGACAAGTTCAAGGTTTCCGGCCGTGGTGAGCTGCACCTCTCGGTACTGATCGAAACCATGCGTCGCGAAGGCTTCGAAATGGGCGTTGGTCGTCCTGAAGTGATCATCCGTCAGGTTGACGGCGTGAAGCAGGAACCGTTTGAAAACGTCACCATCGACACCCCTGAAGAATCCCAGGGCAAGGTCATGGAAGAGATGGGCCTGCGTAAGGGCGACCTGACCAACATGGTGCCGGATGGCAAAGGCCGTGTGCGTCTGGAATACAACATCCCTGCTCGTGGTCTGATCGGTTTCCGTAACCAGTTCCTGACCCTGACCAACGGCGCTGGCATCCTGACCTCGATCTTCGATCGCTACGACACCATGAAGTCCGGCGACATGTCCGGTCGTCAGAACGGTGTTCTGGTATCGGTAGAAACCGGCAAGGCGCTGACCTACTCCCTGGAAACCCTCCAGGCGCGTGGCAAGCTGTTCGTTGAACACGGTCAAGAGATCTACAACGGTCAGATCGTTGGTCTGAACAGCCGTGACAACGACATGGGCGTCAACCCAACCAAAGGCAAGAAGCTCGACAACATGCGTGCTTCGGGCAAAGACGAAACCATCGCTCTGGTTCCACCTGTTCGCTTCACCCTGGAACAGGCCCTGGAATTCATCCAGGACGACGAGCTGTGCGAAGTGACGCCTAAGTCGATCCGCCTGCGTAAGAAGATCCTGGACGAAGGCGAGCGTACCCGCGCTGCCAAGAAAGCCAAGAACTGAGTTAGCTCAGGCTGAATGAAAAACGCCCCCGGTCGAAAGGCCGGGGGCGTTTTTTTATGCCTGCAATAGCTGTAGCGACTGCGACGGCCTCATCGCGGGCAAGCCCGGCTCCCACATTTTGATATGTGAACACATTCAACTGTGGGAGCTGGCTTGCCTGCGATAGGGCCCTCAAGGCCCCACAAAAATCTGGATCAGAACTTGTCGAGGGTCTTGAACTTGGTCTCGCGCACCACTTCCTTCGGCTTGTACGCGCAATACCCAGGACGCGGTCCGATTTTCGGGTGATTGCGGCAAGTATCCGGGCGCTTGTCATAAATAGTGCAGAAGCGGCTCTTACGATCCAGGTACAGGCAATCGTTGTTGCTCATGCGCTGCAGGGTAAAGATCTCGGATTTGGCGTTGAAGCGCTCGACGATGCCTTCTTTCTGCAAGCGCTTGGCGATGTTCTTCGGCGGGTCGCCACGCTCGAACTCATCGACGATGCCGATACGGATCAGGTCCTTGATCTTCACCTCAACCGGCAGGGTGCAGCAGCTCGACACACAGCCGCCACACATGTGGCTTGAGTATTTCTGCCAGGTCTCGAGACGGTCGAGTTCCGCGGCGGCGATCAGTTGAGGCTTCATCAGGTTTCCAAGAGGGGTGTTATCCGGCGCGGGATCATACCGGAATTGGTGTTTTTTTGAACAATATCTTCCGGGTTTCAGCTCGAAGGCAGTGTCGGGCAACAAACGGGCACGGCCCCTGCATCAAATTCCCGCAAAGGTGAATGAGTTAAAAAACTGCCGAACCAGAGCGTCTACGGTCTGTCAGACCGTCTAGGCTCTAGCAACTCCTTCTATCTCGCCCGAGGTCGCATCGATGTCTCAGGAACCGCTTGTACGAGAAGCAGAGGTAGCCGCATTTCGCGATGCCGTCTTGACCAAACTTACCTATGCGGTGGGCAAGGACCCCGATCACGCCTTCGACCACGACTGGTTCGAAGCCATTGCACTGGCCGCCCGCGACCATATGGTCGACCACTGGATGGACCACACGCGGCACATCTATCGCAAGGGGCAGAAGCGGGTTTACTACCTCTCGCTGGAATTCCTGATCGGCCGTCTGCTCTACGACAGCCTGAGCAACCTCGGCCTGCTCGACGTGGCCCGTGAGGCCATGAGCGAGTTGGGTGTGGACATGGAGCGCATTCGCCTGCTGGAGCCCGACGCGGCCCTGGGCAACGGTGGCCTTGGCCGCCTGGCTGCATGCTTTATGGAAAGCATGTCGACCCTGGGCATTGCCGGCCACGGTTATGGCATTCGTTATGAACACGGGCTGTTCCGCCAGGCGATTGTCGATGGCTGGCAGCAGGAGCAAACCGAGCGCTGGCTGGATTTCGGCAACCCGTGGGAGTTCGAGCGCGCCGAAGTGATCTACCCGATCGGCTTTGGCGGCGGCGTGGAAACCCTGCTGGACGCGTCCGGCAAGTCGATCCAGGTCTGGTCGCCGAATGAAACCGTGCGTGCGGTAGCCTACGACACCCCGGTGGTCGGCTGGCGCGGCGCCAGCGTCAACACCTTGCGCCTGTGGCGCGCCCGGGCCGTGGAAGACCTGCACCTGGAGCGCTTCAACGCCGGTGATCACCTGGGTGCCGTGGCCGAGGTAGCCCGTGCCGAAAGCATCTCCCGGGTGCTTTACCCGGCCGACAGCACCGAAGCAGGGCAGGAACTGCGCCTGCGCCAGGAATACTTCTTCGTCTCCGCCTCGCTGCAGGATTTGCTGCGTCGCCACAAAAACATGCACGGCTCGGTCCTGAGCCTGGGCGAACACGCGGCCATCCAGCTCAACGACACGCACCCATCGATCGCGGTGGCCGAGTTGATGCGCCAGTTGGTGGACCTGCACGATATCCCGTGGGATGCCGCCTGGGATGTCACCGTCGAGACCCTGTCGTACACCAACCACACCTTGCTGCCCGAGGCGTTGGAGACCTGGCCGGTGGGCTTGATGGAACGCATGCTGCCGCGGCACATGCAGATCATCTACCTGATCAACGCTCAACATATCGACTCGCTGCGGGCCAAGGGCATCCACGACTTCGACGTGCTGCGCGCCGTGTCGCTGATCGAGGAAGACAACGGCCGCCGCGTGCGCATGGGCAACCTGGCGTTCCTCGGTTCCCACAGCGTCAACGGCGTGTCCGGCCTGCATACCCAACTGATGCGCAGTACGGTGTTCTCCGAACTGCACAAGCTCTACCCGGACCGGATCAATAACAAAACCAACGGCATTACCTTCCGCCGCTGGCTGTACCAGGCCAACCCCAAACTCACCGCAATGCTGGTGGAAGCCCTGGGTCCGGACGTACTGGATAACCCGGAGCAGCGTCTGGTGGACCTGGAACCGTTCGCCGAGAAACAAGCCTTCCGCAAGGCCTTCGCCGAACAGCGCCTGCACAGTAAACGGGCACTGGCCGACATCATTCACGAGCGCCTGGGGATTTCGGTCAACCCGGCGGCGATGTTTGATGTGCAGGTCAAGCGGATCCACGAGTACAAGCGCCAGCTGTTGAACCTGCTGCACACCGTCGCGCTGTACCAGGCGATTCGTGCCGAGCCGGGCACCGACTGGGTCCCTCGGGTGAAGATTTTTGCCGGCAAGGCGGCGGCCAGTTATCACCAGGCCAAGCTGATCATCAAGCTGACCAACGACATCGCCCGTACCGTCAACAACGACCCGACGGTGCGCGGGTTGCTCAAGGTGGTGTTCCTGCCCAACTACAACGTCAGCCTGGCGGAAAGCATCATTCCGGCGGCCGACCTGTCGGAGCAGATTTCCACCGCCGGGTTTGAAGCGTCCGGCACCAGTAACATGAAATTCGGCCTTAACGGCGCGCTGACTATCGGCACCATGGACGGTGCCAACGTCGAGATGCACGAGCGCGTGGGTGCCGACCACATGTTTATCTTCGGCCTCAGCGCCCAGCAGGTAGAAGCGCGCAAACACGCCGGTGAGTTCAATGCCGGGCCGGAAATCGCCGCGTCCCATCGCTTGAACGATGTGCTGCAAGCGATTCGCGGCGGGGTGTTCTCGCCGGATGATCCGGGCCGCTATGCCGGGTTGGTGGACTCGCTGATCGACTACGACCGCTTCCTGGTCTGTGCCGACTTCGATTCCTACTGGGATGCCCAAGCGCGGGTCGAGGCGCACTGGCACGATTCCAAGGAATGGTGGCGCTCGGCGGTGCTCAACACCGCGCGCATGGGCTGGTTCTCGTCGGACCGGACCATCCGCGAATACGCGACGGAGATCTGGAAAGCGTTGGATTAGACACCGCAATACAAAATGTGGGAGCGGGCTTGCTGTGGTGAGAGGGCAAGCCCGCTCGCCACAGCAAGTCCCGCTGCCACATGGGGCCCGTGTCGATATACTAGGTCTCGGTTTGCTTAGGGATATCGACCATGCAATGGATTTTCATGCTGATTGGCCTGGTGCTCGGCTGGACGCTCGACGAGTCGTTCAGTGATGCGGGCATTGGTGCGCTGCTTGGCTTGGGCATTGGCCAGGCGATCCGCCTGTCGATGCTCGCCTCGCGTACGGAGGAGCAAGGCCGTCAGCTGGAGTCTGCCCGCAACGCCCTGGAAGTCGTCGAGCAACGCCTGGCCTTGCTGGAAAGGCCGGCTGCCGTTGAAACCCCCGAACCGATCCTTGTCGAAGCGCCGCCGCCGGTAACGGCGTCGCCCGAACTCGTCTGGGAATTACCCGCCGAATTGGAACCTGCGTACGCAACGGTAGCGGCCGAGCCCAGCCAGCCATTGCCGGCTGACGTCTGGCGGGCTGAGCCGAGCGAACGCATTCCTGAGCAACCTGCTGCGCCTGCGGTACCTCGTGGCCCCAACTTCATCGAGCGCGCCATCAGCGGCGCACGCAACTGGCTGTTCGGCGGCAACACCGTGCTGCGGGTCGGCGTGGTGCTGCTGTTCCTTGGCCTGGCCTTCCTGCTGCGCTATGCCACTGAAGGCATGGTGGTGCCGATCGAGCTGCGTTATGCGGGCGTTGCCGGTTGTGCGTTGGCCTTGCTGGGCCTGGGGTGGTGGCTGCGGCTGCGCAACAGCAATTACGGGTTGATGCTGCAAGGCACCGGCATCGCCGTGTTGTACCTGACAGTGTTCGCTGCCATGCGCCTGCACCCGCTGCTCGATCCCGGCGCCGCACTGGGGTTGCTGGTGGCGGTCACGGTGTTTTCGGCGATTCTGGCAATTACCCAGGACGCCCTCGGCCTGGCTTGCGCCGCTGCCCTCGGCGGTTTTGCGGCACCGATCCTCACGTCCACCGGCGCCGGCAACCATGTGGCGCTGTTCAGCTATTTCGCGCTGCTGAACGCGGGCATCCTCGCCATCGCCTGGTTCAAGGCCTGGCGCCTGCTCAACCTGATCGGTTTCGTCGGCACCTTCGGCATCGGCTTCGCCTGGGGCATGCGCTCCTACACGCCGGAACTGCTGTGGAGCACCGAGCCTTTCCTGATTCTGTTTTTCCTGATGTACCTCGGCATTGGCCTGTTGTTCGCCCGGCGCAAGCTGTTGGAGATGAGCGACGCGCCGGACGATGACAGCCGTGGCGCACTGTTGCGCTGGTCGGCGGCCAAGGGCGATTACGTCGACGGCAGCATGCTGTTCGGTCCGCCGCTGGTGGGCTTCGGTTTGCAGTTTGCGCTGGTGCAGCACCTGGAATTTGCCGCGGCGTTCAGCGCGCTGGGCCTGGGCATTATTTACATGGGCCTGGCCCGTTTGCTGAGTGGCGGGCGCGCCTTGCTGCTGGCGGAAACCTGCCTGGCATTGGGTGTGATCTTCGCCAGCCTGGCGATTCCCCTGGGCCTCGACGCACGCTGGACGGCGGCGGCCTGGGCCGTGGAAGGCGCCGGGATTTTCTGGCTCGGCTTGCGCCAGCAGCGACCTTTGGCGCGGGCGTTTGGCTTGCTGTTGCAGGTCGGCTCGGCGCTCGCGTTCCTCAGCGAGTTGCGGGTTGGCGACACCCGTCTATTGGATGGCGCACCGCTGGGCGCTCTGCTGCTGGGCGTGGCGTTGCTGTTCAGTTTCCACCAACTGCGCAAGGCTCCGGCCGAGCAGTCGGCGCAGTGGGAGCGTCGTGGTTTGCCGGTATTGGCCAGTGTCGGCCTGGGCTTCCTGTACCTGCTGGCGCCGTTGCTGCTGTTGACCCAAGGCACGGCCATCAGTTGGGCAATTGCCGGCCTTGCAACCTTGCTGGTCGGCCTGCGCATCGGCTCGCGCACGTTCCTCTTTACTGCGTTTGCCGTGCAATTGCTCGGTGGCGCGCTTTTCCTGTTGCGCCTTCAGGCGGGCGCTGATTCCGGCGCCGTGTTCAGTGCCGGCTGGAGCGGGCTGCTCACCGCATCGCTGATTGGCCTGGCCTTGATCGGCGGCATGCTGCTGGCGGCGCGGGACAGCATGGTGCGCAGCGATGTGCGGTTGTTGCGCGGCCTGTCGGTGGTGCTGTTGGCCGGGTTGGTGCTGATCAACCTCGCGGTGCTGTTCGTGCTGCCGTGGGAGACCGCCAGTGGCGTGTGGGCGGCCAGTGGTTTGTTGATTATCTGGCTGAGCCTCTACCTGCAGCAGCGGGTCAGTTTTGTCTTCGGGTTGTTGCTGCAAATCATCGGTGGCGCTTCGTTCCTGATCGCGGTGCCGGACTTGCTCGGGCCACTGACCCGCGAAGGCTTGCGTCCTTTGGGCCATAGCGGTTTCTGGACGCCGATGGTGCTCGGGCTGGCGGCGCTGGTCGGTGCCTGGCGCTTGCAGCGCCGGCCTCATGCGCCGGTGTTCGAGGCGTTGAGTTTGCAGCGGCTGTCCGACGTGCTGCTGGTGTGGGGCGCGGCCTGGTGGACCTTGGCTTTGGTCAGCGAAGTGCTGCGTTTTGCGCCACCGATGCTGCAAGGCACCTGGCTGCTGGCGGTGGCGGCCGTGAGTGTGGCGATCTGGGCGGTGTTGGCCCGGCGCCTGCAATGGGCGTCGCTGGGCTTGTTGTGCACGCTGTTGATGCCGGCGGCGGGCGTGGTGTTGCTGGGCTCGTGGGGCTCACGTTATCACCCGGCGGCGAATTTCGCGTGGCTGGCGTGGGTGGCGGTATTTGCGGTGCACTTCGTGTCACTGCGGCGCCTGGCCTTGGTCATCCCGGAGAAAGCTTTGAGCGCCGCGCACGTGCTCGGCTGCTGGCTGCTGATCGGCGTGCTGGCGCTGGAGCTGCGCTACGGCCTGTTGCTGCTGTCCGAGGAATACAACGCCTGGCGCTGGCTGGGGTGGGCGATTCTGCCGAGCCTGTACCTGGTACTGGCCGCTGTGCCGCGCAGTTGGCCGTGGCCGGTGTCGGCGTACCCGCGCGAGTACCGGTTGTATGCCGCGTTGCCTCTGGCGGTGTTGATGTTGGGCTGGTTCTGGCTGGCAAATATCTTCAGCGACGGCACCGCCGAGCCGCTGCCGTATGTGCCGCTGCTTAACCCGCTGGATGTTGGATTGCTGTTCGCGCTGCTGGGTGTGTACCTGTGGTCCCGCAGCGCCGCACCCCAGCGCGGGCCACGCGCCGAGCTGATCGCCCAGGCGGTCGCCGGTGTGTCGTTGTTCGCCTTCTTCACCGCCCTGGTGATGCGCACGGCTCACCATTGGGGCGGCGTGCCGTTCCATCTGGATGCGTTGCTGGAGTCGATGCTGGTGCAGGCCGGGCTGTCGATTATCTGGACCCTGATTGCCCTGAGCCTGATGATCGGTGGGCATCTGCGCCATCGGCGTGAGGTGTGGCTGATCGGTGCGGTGTTGATTGCAGTGGTGGTCGCCAAATTGTTCTTCGTCGAGCTGAGCAACCGTGGCGGGCTGGCGCGGATCGTATCGTTTATCGGTGTGGGCGGGCTGTTGCTGGTGGTGGGCTATTTCGCCCCGTTGCCACCCAAGCGTGCCGAACCGGTGGTTGAATCTGAAGGAGTGGCCTCTTGATGGGCAAGCTGAGTGTGGTGCTGTTGGGGTTGTGCACAACGTGTTCGGCCTTGGCCCAGGAAACCCCGGCCGATTTCACCACGCGGGTGCCGCTGACAGTCAGCGGCGAAGGCCCGTGGTACCGCCTGGAACTGCCGCTGGCGGTGCAATTGAGCGCCCGCCAGGCCGACCTGAGTGACGTGCGGGTGTTCAACGCCGCCGGCGAGCCCCAGGCCTACGCGCTGGCGCGGCAGTCGGCGCAAAGCACCGAAAGCCGCAGCCTGTCCAACGTGAAGTGGTTCCCGCTGTACGCCGCGGCCGACTCCGCTGAAGCCGTGCCCAGTGTGCGTGTGCAGTCCACCTCCACCGGCACGCTGGTGCAGGTGCAGCCGCCGAGCCAGCTGGAAGCGGGCGAAGAAGTGCTGCGCGGCTGGTTGCTCGATGCCAGCGGGATCAAGGCGCCGTTGCAGCAGCTGATCCTCGACTGGACCAGCGAGCGCGACGGCTTCCAGCGCTTCAGCATCGAAGCCAGCGACGACTTGCAGCACTGGCGCTCGTGGGGCGAAGGGCAGGTGGCGCGGCTGTCGTTTGCCGATGAGCGCGTCGAGCAGCATGAAGTGAGTTTGCCAGGGCAATCGGCGCGTTATCTGCGCCTGCTGTGGAAAGGCCAGGCCGCACCGGCGCTGACATCGGCGCAGTTGGAGAGCGTCAGTGCCCATAGCTTGCCGTTGCCGCTGGTGTGGTCGCAGCCACTGTCGGGTACCCGTCTCAAGGCCGGCGAATACAGCTGGCAGTTGCCCAATGCGCTGAACGTCGAACGTTTGCGTATCGACTTGAGCCAACCCAACAGCCTCGCGCCAGTCACCTTGTCGGGTCGCCGGGAAAGCAGTCAGGCCTGGCAGCCCTTGAGCAGCGGTTTGCTCTACCGGCTGACGCAAAATGGCCAGGACGTTTTACAGAACGAATTGCAGCTGCCGGGCCAGGCCGTTGCGCAACTCAAGCTCGACGTGGATGAGCGCGGCGGTGGCCTGGGAGTGGAGGCGCCGACCTTGAGCTTTGCAGTGCGCGCCACGCAGTTGGTGTTCCTGGCGCGGGGCGAGCCGCCGTTCACCCTGGCCTTGGGCAACCCGTCGGTGAAGGGGGCGAACTTGCCGCTGTCGACGTTGATTCCGGATTACAGCGTCGAACGCCTCGCAGGGCTTGGGCAGGCCAAGGCGGCGGGGGCGGTGGTGGTGACATCGCCCGCGGTTGCGGCGCCTATTGATGCCGGGCCGAACTGGAAAAAGCTCGGTCTTTGGGCCGTGCTGTTGCTCGGTGTGGCGGCGTTGGGCGCCATGGCCTACAGTTTGCTGCGCAAGCCGCCGGTGGCACGTTAAATAAAGTCCATGAACTCTATTGGGTTTAAATCCTCTCATATGAGGAAATACGCCCCGACTCGCGTTAAACTGCGCGGGTTTTTAGCCCCCCATTTCCGGAGCCTTCCATGTCCCGCGTTACCCTGAGTCGCTATTTGATCGAGCAGACCCGCAGCAACAACACGCCTGCCGATCTGCGCTTCCTTATCGAAGTGGTGGCGCGTGCTTGCAAGGAAATCAGCCACGCCGTCTCCAAAGGCGCGCTGGGCGGTGTCCTGGGCAGCATGGGCACTGAAAACGTACAAGGCGAAGTGCAGAAGAAGCTCGACGTGATTTCCAACGAAATCCTGCTCGAAGCCAACGAATGGGGCGGCCACCTGGCCGGCATGGCGTCCGAAGAAATGGACAATGCCTACCAGATCCCGGGCAAGTACCCGAAAGGTGCGTACCTGTTGGTATTCGACCCGCTGGACGGTTCGTCGAACATCGACATCAACGCACCGGTCGGCACCATCTTCTCGGTACTGCGTTGCCCGAGCGAATACCTGAGCCAGAACGAAGCCCTGAACGAAAAGGCCTTCCTGCAGCCAGGCACCGAGCAGGTCGCTGCCGGTTATGCGATCTACGGCCCGCAAACCATGCTGGTGCTGACCCTGGGCGACGGCGTCAAGGGCTTTACCCTGGACCGTGAAATGGGCAGCTTCGTGCTGACCCACGAAGACATCTCCATCCCGGCGAGCACCCAGGAATTCGCCATCAACATGTCTAACCAGCGTCACTGGGAAGCGCCGGTACAGCGCTACGTGAACGAGTTGATGGAAGGCGAAGAAGGCCCGTTGAAGAAGAACTTCAACATGCGCTGGGTGGCTGCGATGGTTGCCGACGTGCACCGCATCCTGACCCGTGGTGGCCTGTTCATGTACCCACGTGACAGCCGCGAGCCGTCCAAGCCGGGCAAACTGCGCCTGATGTACGAAGCCAACCCGATGTCGTTCCTGGTTGAGCAGGCGGGCGGCGCGTCCACCGACGGCCACCAGCGCATCCTCGACATCCAGCCTGAAGGCCTGCACCAGCGTGTGGCGGTGTTCCTGGGTTCGAAGGAAGAAGTTGAGCGTGTGACTGGTTACCACAAGGCGTAAAGCCCTGCGGTAAGCATCTGCTCTGTGTGGTGAGCGGGCTTGTCCCGCTTTGGGGTGCGTAGCACCCCTAAACCCCGACTCTTCGTTTTTTCTGACACGAGGCAATGCCCTTTATCGGGGGCTGCTTCGCAGCCCAGCGCGGGGCAAGCCCGCTCACCACAAGGGGCTTTTTTGTTTTCGCTCGTCGGGAACCAGACACCTCTTTTCCCTTCTAAGCTTCTGGCAGACCCCCAAGCTGCTTCGTCTCTCCAGGAGTTTTTCCATGTCGTTACGCCGTCTCGCCCTGTTGTCGTTTTGCGTGCTTCTGGCCGCTTGCAGCAAGGTCACTCAAGAAAATTACGCAAAACTGTCGGCCGGCATGGCCAAGGCCGAGGTTGAGTCGTTGCTGGGTAAGCCGACTGATTGTTCTGGCGCGCTGGGTATGTCCAGTTGCACCTGGGGCGATAAAAACAGCTTTATCAGCGTGCAATACGCCGGTGACAAAGTACTGATTTTTTCCGGGCAAGGCCTGAAGTAAACCGGGGCGAAAGCCTGCGGGAGAAAAACAACATGATGCGTTTCGTTTTATACCTCTGCGCCAGCCTGTTTTTGGCGGGCTGCGCCAGCCATTCTGGCGATGATCTGCAACCCAAGACGGTCGGCAGCGTGAACCTCAAGCGTTACCAGGGCACCTGGTATGAGTTGGCCCGTCTGCCGATGTACTTCCAGCGCAATTGTGCGCAGTCCGAAGCCCGCTACACGTTGTTGCCCGATGGCAACATGTCGGTGTTCAACCGCTGCCTGACGCCTGAATGGAAGTGGCAGGAAGCCAAGGGCACAGCAACGCCGCAGGTCGCCGGCAAGACTGACAAACTGTGGGTCGAATTCAATAACTGGTTCACCTCGCTGTTGCCGGGCGTGGCCAAGGGCGATTACTGGGTGCTGTACGTCAGCGATGACTACAAGACTGCCATTGTCGGCAGCCCGAGCCGGCGCTACATGTGGTTGTTGTCCCGCACGCCGACTGTCAGCGCCGACACCCGCGAAGACCTGCTGAGCAGGGCGCGGCAACAGGGGTATGACACTACCCGGTTGATCTGGCGGACGTCGGACAAGCAGATGGCAAAGACTTCGCAGTAACTGAAGAGCGCTACCCTTCCAATGTGGGAGCTGGCTTGCCTGCGATAGCGGTGTTGGATTCACAACGGCTATCGCAGGCAAGCCAGCTCCCACATTTTGTTATGTGTCGTCAGTTAGCCCAACAAATCCCGCAAGACCTGGGTAAACGCCCGGCTGCTGTCTTCTTCAGCCGCGTGATGCCCGTCGCGAATCACCCACTTCCCGTTGACCAGCACGTCCCGCACCTGGCGATCACCGCCGGCAAACAGCCAGCGATTTAGAATCCCGTCTTCGTTCGCCGTCGCCAGGTACGGATCGTTGCCATCCAGTACCAGCCAATCGGCACGCTTGCCCACTTCCAGGCGCCCAATCGGTTGCCCCAGCGCTTCGGCCCCGCCGTCCAGCGCGGCATCGAACAGCGTACGGCCGACCATGGGCTGATCGCTGCGATACAGCCGGTTGCGCCGCTGGTCCCGCAGGCGCTGCCCATATTCCAGCCAGCGCAGTTCTTCCACCACGCTCAGTGATACGTGGCTGTCGGAACCAATCCCCATGCGCCCGCCTTGGGCCAGGAAATCCACCGCCGGGAAAATCCCGTCGCCCAGGTTGGCCTCAGTGGTCAGGCACAGCCCGGCGATCGCCCGGCTCTTGGCCATCAACGTCACTTCTTCCGGGTTGGCATGGGTGGCGTGCACCAGGCACCAGCGCCGATCCACTTCAACATTGTCATACAGCCATTGCAGCGGACGCTTGCCGCTCCAGGCCAGGCAGTCGTCGACTTCCTTTTGCTGCTCGGCGATATGGATGTGCACCGGACAGGCCTTGTCGCTGGCGGCCAGCACTTCGCTGATCTGTTGTGGCGTGACGGCGCGCAGCGAGTGGAAGCACAGGCCCAGCTGCTGCGCCGGTTGCGCGGCCAGAATCGGTTGCAGGCGTGCTTGCAGGTTCAGGTAGTGCTCGGTGCTGTTGATAAAGCGCCGCTGGCCTTCATTGGGTGCCTGGCCGCCGAAACCGGAATGGCTGTACAGCACCGGCAACAACGTCAGGCCGATACCGCTGCTGGCGGCCGCCTGGCTGATTTGTCGCGACAACTCCGCAGGGTCGGCATAGGGCTGGCCGCTGACGTCGTGGTGCACGTAGTGAAATTCGGCCACCGAGGTGTAGCCGGCCTTGAGCATCTCGATATACAGCTGGCGCGCAATGACCTGCAGTTGGTCGGGGCTGATCTTGCCCACCATGCGATACATCAAGTCGCGCCAGGTCCAGAAGCTGTCATTCGGGTTGCCGGCCACTTCCGCCAGGCCGGCCATTGCCCGCTGGAACGCATGGGAATGCAGGTTCGGCATGCCCGCCAACACCGGGCCTCTCAGCCGTTCGGCACCGTCTGCACTGGCGTTGGGCTCCACCTGGGTCAGCAGGCCGTCGGCGCTGACTTCAAGACGTACATCATTGGCCCATCCATTAGGCAGCAGCGCGCGTTCGGCAAAGAAAGCGGACATGATTAAGGCACCCCGGTCGTGTGTTTATTTGTATATACATATACAGACGTTTGCCTGCTCGGTAAACTCCGGCAAGCTATGCTTCTTTTTCACCTGCAAGGATTTCCTGTGCCGACTCCGCCCGCCAAGTCTTCACTGGCTGCCCACATGGACGAAAGTCCGGCGCCCTTGTATGCCCGCGTCAAACAGATGATCAGCCAGCAGATTCTCAACGGCAACTGGCCGCCGCACTACCGCGTGCCGTCGGAAAGCGAGCTGGTCAACCAACTGGGCTTCAGCCGCATGACCATCAACCGCGCCCTGCGCGAGTTGACGGCCGAAGGCCTGCTGGTACGCATGCAGGGCGTGGGCACATTTGTCGCCGAGCCCAAGAGCCAGTCGGCCCTGTTTGAGGTGCACAACATTGCCGATGAGATCGCCTCCCGCGGTCATCGCCATACGTGCAAAGTCATCACCCTCGGTGAGGAAGCGGCCGGTTCCGAGCGCGCCGTCGCCCTGGAAATGCGCGAAGGCGGACGGGTGTTCCACTCGCTGATCGTGCACTACGAAAACGACATTCCGGTGCAAATCGAAGACCGTTTCGTCAACGCCCTGGTAGCGCCGGAATACCTGCAGCAGGATTTCACCCAGCAAACCCCTTATGCCTACCTCAATCAGGTGGCGCCGCTGACCGAAGGCGAGCACGTGGTGGAAGCGATCCTCGCCGATGCCCATGAGTGCAAGCTGCTGCAAATCGAAACCAGCGAGCCGTGCCTGTTGATTCGCCGCCGCACCTGGTCGGGCCGCCAGCCGGTAACGGCCGCGCGTTTGATCCACCCCGGTTCCCGTCATAGCCTGGAAGGACGTTTCAGTAAATGAGTTCGATGAAAGTCTGGCGCGCCACCGATTACGTCCGTATGCCATGGAAAAACGGCGGGGGCAGCACTGAAGAAATCACCCGTGATGCAGGTGAGGGCCTGGACGGTTTTGGCTGGCGCCTGTCGATTGCCGATATTGCCGAGTCGGGCGGGTTCTCCACCTTCGCCGGGTACCAGCGCATCATCACCGTGCTGCAAGGTTCAGGCATGGTGCTGACGGTGGATGGCGAGGAACAGCGTGGGTTGTTACCGCTGCAGCCGTTCCCGTTCAAGGGTGACAGCCAGGTGTCCTGCCGATTGATCGGCGGCCCGATCCGCGATTTCAACCTGATCTATTCACCGCAGCGCTATCAGGCGCGGTTGCAGTGGATGGACGGTACGCAGCGCTTCTTCAGTGCCGCGCACACCGTGCTGGTATTCAGTGTGGCCGATGAGGTGAAGGTGCTCGGTGAGCGGCTGAACCGTCACGACTGCCTGCAAGTGGACGGTAACACCGGGCTGCTGGACGTCAGCGTCACCGGCCGTTGCTGTGTCATCGAACTGACTGCAGCCGCTTGAACAGGTGGGGGTTCTTCCCCCCACATGTTGTTTCCCTCTTCCCGCACCAACTTGTTACCGAACGCCCCAGCATGGCGCAAAGCCCTGCCTCGGTGACTAGTCTCCCGCGTTGTAAAAATCCTCTGTAAGAAAATTCATCAAGCAGCGAAGCCTTATTTTCTAAGGCTTTCACCCTCATCCCGGAAAAATCTTCAAACCTTGCGCGCAAAGTTGGCCGCTTGATTGCATATGCTTGTATGTACAAGTAAAGATGTGTGCGTAAGAGTCCATGGACATCCTCTTCGCACCAATCATGTTCGCGCATTGATCGTTGAGGAATTTTTTGTGACCAAGCCTACCAAGTACCGTGACGTTGAAATCCGTGCCGCACGCGGCAACACGCTGACCGCCAAAAGCTGGCTGACTGAAGCGCCGCTGCGCATGCTGATGAACAACCTCGACCCACAGGTTGCCGAAAACCCGAAAGAGCTGGTGGTGTACGGCGGCATTGGCCGCGCCGCGCGCAACTGGGAATGCTACGACCAGATCGTCGAAAGCCTGACCCACCTCAATGACGACGAAACCCTGCTGGTGCAATCCGGCAAACCCGTCGGCGTGTTCAAGACCCACAGCAACGCCCCGCGCGTGCTGATCGCCAACTCCAACCTGGTGCCGCACTGGGCGAGCTGGGAACACTTCAACGAACTGGATGCCAAGGGCCTGGCAATGTACGGCCAGATGACCGCCGGCAGCTGGATCTACATCGGCAGCCAGGGCATCGTTCAGGGCACCTACGAAACCTTTGTCGAAGCCGGTCGCCAGCATTACAACGATGACCTCAAGGGCCGTTGGGTCCTGACTGCCGGCCTCGGCGGCATGGGCGGCGCCCAGCCACTGGCCGCGACCCTGGCCGGTGCCTGCTCGCTGAACATCGAATGCCAGCAGGTCAGCATCGACTTCCGCTTGAACAGCCGTTATGTCGACGAGCAAGCCACAGACCTCGACGACGCCCTGGCGCGCATCGCCAAATACACCAAGGAAGGCCGCGCGATCTCCATCGCCCTGCTGGGCAACGCGGCGGAAATCCTGCCGGAACTGGTCAAGCGTGGCGTGCGCCCGGACATGGTCACCGACCAGACGAGCGCCCACGACCCGCTGAACGGTTACCTGCCCGCCGGCTGGACCTGGGACGAATACCGCGCCCGCGCCAAGACTGAGCCGGCCGCCGTGATCAAGGCCGCCAAACAGTCCATGGCCGTGCACGTCAAAGCCATGCTTGAGTTCCAGAAGCAAGGCATCCCGACCTTCGACTACGGCAACAACATCCGCCAGATGGCCCAGGAAGAGGGCGTGGAAAACGCCTTCGACTTCCCGGGTTTCGTACCGGCCTACATCCGTCCGCTGTTCTGCCGTGGCATCGGCCCGTTCCGTTGGGCTGCGCTGTCGGGCGACCCGCAAGATATCTACAAGACCGACGCCAAAGTCAAAGAGCTGATCCCGGACGACGCCCACCTGCACAACTGGCTGGACATGGCCCGCGAGCGCATCAGCTTCCAGGGGCTGCCGGCGCGTATCTGCTGGGTTGGCCTGGGCCAGCGCGCCAAGCTGGGCCTGGCGTTCAACGAAATGGTGCGCAGCGGCGAGCTGTCGGCACCGGTCGTGATCGGCCGCGACCACCTGGACTCCGGCTCGGTGGCCAGTCCCAACCGTGAAACCGAATCGATGCAGGACGGTTCCGATGCCGTGTCCGACTGGCCACTGCTCAACGCCTTGCTCAACACCGCCAGCGGCGCGACCTGGGTTTCGTTGCATCACGGCGGCGGCGTCGGCATGGGCTTCTCCCAGCACTCGGGCATGGTGATTGTCTGCGACGGTACCGAC
Organism: Pseudomonas sp. 1912-s; assembly: GCF_029269205.1. Lineage (NCBI taxonomy): Bacteria > Pseudomonadati > Pseudomonadota > Gammaproteobacteria > Pseudomonadales > Pseudomonadaceae > Pseudomonas > Pseudomonas sp. 1912-s. The sequence continues at coordinate 211,149 of NZ_JARIXR010000010.1, forward strand.
GAAGCTGCCGAGCGTATTGCTCGCGTGTTGCACAACGACCCGGCCACCGGCGTGATGCGTCATGCCGATGCCGGCTACCAGATCGCGATCGACTGCGCCAAAGAGCAGGGCCTGAACCTGCCGATGATCAAGTAAGCCAGCACCACCCAAAAAACAATCCATCAGAGGTTGAACAACAATGGCTGTAAATGACGCTCGTGCAAGCACCACCCCGTTGATCGAAAGGCGTTCGATCGACTACATCCCGGAAGCGGAAAGACACGGCCGTCTATTGAGTCAGTTCACCCTGTGGTTGGGTGCCAACCTGCAAATCACCGCGATTGTCACCGGGGCCCTGGCCGTGGTGCTGGGCGGTGATGTGTTCTGGTCGTTGGTCGGTCTGTTGATCGGTCAACTGCTGGGCGGCGGCGTCATGGCGCTGCATGCTGCGCAAGGCCCGCAACTGGGCTTGCCGCAGATGATCTCCAGCCGCGTGCAGTTTGGCGTGTATGGCGCGGTGATCCCGCTGGTGCTGGTGTGCCTGATGTACATCGGTTTTTCCGCCAGCGGTTCGTTGCTGGCGGGGCAGGCCGTGGCGCAGTTGCTCCACGTTGAAGACTGGGTGGGCATCGTGCTGTTCGCGGGGCTGATCATGGTCTTCACAATCTTCGGCTACCGGGTCATCCACGGCATCGGCCGGGTTGCCAGCGTGCTGGGGGTGGTGGCTTTCGTCTACCTGTTCTACAAATTGCTGGCCGGTAACGACATCGGTGCGTTGCTGGGCAACAAGCATTTTTCCCTCAGCAGTTTCCTGCTGGCGATTTCCCTGTCGGCGTCCTGGCAGATTGCGTTTGGCCCGTATGTGGCGGATTACTCGCGTTACTTGCCGCGCAGCACCAAGGCGTCGAAAACCTTCTGGGCCGTGGGCCTGGGCTCGGTGATCGGTGCGCAGGCGTCGATGGTGTTCGGCGTGTTTGCGGCGGCCCTGGCCGGCTCGCAATTCGCTCATCACGAAGTGTCATTCATCGTCGGCCTGGGCGGCACCGGGATCGTCGCGGCGCTGCTGTATTTCAGCATCGCCTTCGGCAAGGTCACCGTCACCACCCTGAATGCCTACGGCAGCTTCATGTCGATCGCGACGATCATCAGTGGCTTCCGTGGCAGCCGCCATATCGGCAGTGGCACGCGCCTGTTGTACATCTTCGTGATGGTGTCGATTGCCGCCGCGCTGGCGTTGCTGGGCAAGGACTCGTTCCTCAAGGATTTCTCTGCGTTCATCCTGTTCCTGCTGGCGTTTTTCACGCCCTGGAGTGCGATCAACCTGGTGGATTTCTACTGCATCACCAAAGAACGCTACGACATCCCGGCACTGTCCAACCCCGACGGCCGCTACGGTCGCTGGAACGTGATGGGCATCAGCATCTACGTGTTTGGCGTGCTGATCCAGATGCCGTTCATCTCGACGCACTTCTACACCGGACCACTGGTTGCCAGCCTCGGCGACACCGATATCTCCTGGATCATCGGCCTGGTGGTGCCGGCTGCGCTTTACTACTGGGCCGCGAAAAAGTGGCACAGCGCAATACCTGAACGACTGATCCTGCCGGTAGAGCAGGGCGCTGCACCAACGACAAACGGGCTTGCTGCACAGGCCTGATGGGACGTGGACAGGGCAGGATGCCTACTGACTGCCGTAATCCATTTCAAGATTGGGAGCGTCACAACAATGAAAATGAATAAGACCCTGCTGGCCACTTTGTTCTCTGCAGGCTTGCTGGCTTCTGCTGGCGCTCAGGCGGCGGGTTGGTGCGAATCCGGCAAACCGGTGAAATTCGCCGGCCTGAACTGGGAAAGCGGCATGTTGCTCACCGACATCCTGCAAACCGTTCTGGAAAAAGGCTACGACTGCAAAACCGACAGCCTGCCGGGCAACTCCATCACCATGGAAAACGCCCTGAGCAGCAATGACATCCAGGTATTCGCCGAGGAGTGGGTTGGCCGCAGCGAAGTCTGGAACAAGGCCGAGAAGGCCGGCAAAGTCGTTGGTGTCGGGGCTCCAGTCGTGGGTGCCATCGAAGGCTGGTACGTGCCGCGTTACGTGATCGAAGGCGATGCCAAGCGCAAGCTGGAACCCAAGGCGCCGGACCTGAAAAACATCGCCGACCTGGCCAAATACGCTGCGGTGTTCAAGGACCAGGAAGAGCCATCCAAGGGCCGTTTCTACAACTGCCCGGCCGGCTGGACCTGTGAGCTGGACAACAGCGAAATGCTGAAAAGCTATGGCCTGGAAAGCACCTACACCAACTTCCGCCCAGGCACCGGCCCCGCGCTGGATGCGGCGGTGTTGTCGAGCTACAAGCGCGGCGAGCCGATCCTGTTCTACTACTGGTCGCCAACGCCGTTGATGGGCCAGGTCGACCTGGTGAAGCTCGAAGAGAAGCCCGGTGTGGATAAAAGCGTGACCATCAAGGTCGGGCTGTCCAAGGCGTTCCACGAACAAGCCCCGGAACTGGTGGCCGTATTGGAGAAGGTCAACCTGCCAATCGACCTGCTGAACCAGAACCTGGCACGCATGACCAAAGAGCGAATTGAATCACCAAAACTGGCGAAAATTTTCCTCAAGGAACATCCTGAAGTCTGGCACGCATGGGTGAGCGACGACGCAGCCAAGAAAATCGACGCGGCCTTGTAGGTTGAGCGTTTCCGGTTGCCCTCACAGGCAACCGGACGCCCGGCCACAATCCACTGGATCGAGAGCACACTATGTTTCCTGAGAGTTTTACGTTTTCCATCGCCGATTGGGTCAACAGTTGGGTTGATTCGCTGGTGACCAACTACGGTGATGTGTTCCGGCACATCTCCGACACCTTGTTGTGGGCCATCGTCAACCTGGAAGGCGTGCTGCGCGCAGCGCCCTGGTGGTTGATGCTGGCGATTGTCGGCGGCATTGCCTGGCACGCCACGCGCAAGGTGGTCACCACGGCGGTGATCGTCGGTTTGCTGTTCCTGGTGGGCGCCGTTGGCCTGTGGGACAAGCTGATGCAAACCCTCGCGCTGATGATGGTGGCCACGGTGATCTCGGTGCTGATCGGCATTCCCCTGGGGATTCTGTCGGCCCGCAGCAACCGCCTGCGCTCGGTATTGATGCCGCTGCTGGACATCATGCAAACCATGCCCAGCTTCGTGTACCTGATCCCGGTGTTGATGCTGTTCGGCCTGGGCAAGGTGCCGGCGATTTTCGCCACGGTGATCTACGCCGCGCCGCCGCTGATTCGCCTGACCGACCTGGGCATTCGCCAGGTGGACGGTGAAGTCATGGAAGCGATCAACGCCTTCGGTGCCAACCGCTGGCAGCAACTGTTTGGTGTGCAACTGCCGCTGGCCCTGCCGAGCATCATGGCCGGGATCAACCAGACCACCATGATGGCCCTGTCGATGGTGGTGATCGCCTCGATGATCGGTGCCCGTGGCCTGGGTGAAGACGTACTCGTCGGCATCCAGACGCTTAACGTCGGGCGTGGCCTTGAAGCCGGCCTGGCGATTGTGATTCTCGCAGTGGTCATCGACCGCATTACCCAGGCCTATGGTCGTCCACGGCATGAGGCGAGCAAATGACTACCGTCAGCAAGATTGAAGTCAAAAACGTATTCAAGATCTTCGGCAACCGTTCCAAGGAAGCACTGGCGCTGATCGGCCAGGGCAAGACCAAGGACCAGGTGCTGGCCGACACCGGTTGCGTGGTGGGTGTGAACGACCTGTCCCTGAGCATCGGCACGGGCGAGATCTTCGTGATCATGGGCCTGTCGGGTTCCGGCAAGTCGACCCTGGTGCGCCACTTCAACCGCCTGATCGACCCCACCAGCGGCGCGATCCTGGTGGACGGCGAAGACATCCTGCAACTGGACATGGAAGCCCTGCGCCAATTCCGCCGGCACAAGATCAGCATGGTGTTCCAGAGCTTCGGCCTGCTGCCCCACAAAAGCGTGGTGGACAACGTTGCCTACGGCCTGAAAGTGCGCGGCGAAACCAAGCAAGTGTGCACCGAGCGTGCGCTGCACTGGATCGAAACCGTAGGCCTCAAAGGCTACGAAAACAAATACCCGCACCAGCTGTCCGGCGGCATGCGCCAACGGGTGGGCCTGGCTCGCGCCCTGGCGGCCGACACCGACATCATCCTGATGGACGAAGCGTTCAGCGCCCTCGACCCGCTGATTCGCGCCGAGATGCAGGACCAGTTGCTGGAGCTGCAAAAGACCCTGCACAAGACCATCGTCTTCATCACCCACGACCTCGACGAGGCCGTGCGCATCGGCAACCGCATTGCGATTCTCAAGGACGGCAAGCTGATCCAGGTCGGCACGCCCCGGGAAATCCTGCATTCGCCGGCGGATGAATATGTGGACCGGTTTGTTCAGCGGCGGGCTGCTGTGGTCTGACCCGGATCGTGTGGTGAGCCGGCTGGCGCTATCGCAGGCAAGCCAGCTCCCACATTTGCAATGCATTCCCCTGTAGGAGCTGGCTTGCCTGCGATGCGGCCGGTGAAGCTGCACAAGAATTGGAGAAGGTACAAAGATGTCCCAGGCTGAAAAAATCATCATCGCCGACGCCCCGATGCGTTGGCAGGACGTGGTCGCCGTGGCTCGCCACGGCGCCGTCCTCGAACTCTCGGGCCAGGCCTGGGCGCGAATCGACAATGCCCAGGCGATCGTCCAGCGCATCGTCACCAGCGGTGAGCGCGCCTATGGCGTCAACACCGGGCTGGGCGCCTTGTGCAACGTATCGCTCAAGGGCGAGCAACTCAGCCGGCTGTCGCGCAACACCCTGCTCAGCCACGCCTGCGGCGTCGGCCCGGCGCTGAGCGATGAACAGACCCGCGCGATCATCTGCTGCGCCATCATCAACTACAGCCACGGCAAATCCGGCCTGCACCCGCAGGTGGTGCACTCGTTGCTGGCATTGCTGAACCACGGCATCACACCGCAAGTACCGTCCCAAGGCTCGGTGGGCTATTTGACCCACATGGCCCACATCAGCATTGCCTTGCTCGGCGTTGGCAATGTGAGCTACCGGGGCCGCATCGTCCCGGCGCACCAGGCCCTCGCCGAAGAAGGTTTGCAGGCGGTGGTGCTGGGTGCAAAGGATGGCCTGTGCCTGGTCAACGGCACGCCGTGCATGACCGGCCTCAGCTGTCTGGCCCTGGCCGATGCGCACCGTTTGCTGCAGTGGGCCGATGTGATTGGCGCCATGAGCTTCGAAGGCCAGCGCGGTCAGATCGACGCTTTCGACGAAGAGATCATCGCCCTCAAGCCGCACCCGGGCATGCAGCAGGTGGGTATCAACCTGCGCGCGCTGCTCGATGGCAGTGAAGTGATCGCCAGCAGCAAAGGCATTCGTACCCAGGACGCCCTCAGCATCCGTTCGATTCCCCAGGTGCACGGTGCCGCTCGCGATCAACTGGAGCACGCCACCCGGCAGATCGAAACCGAACTCAATGGCACCAGCGATAACCCGCTGGTGCTCGGTACGCCAGACAACTACCGCGTGGTCTCCCAGGCCAACCCGCACGGGCAGTCCGTGGCCCTGGCGGCAGACATGCTGGCCATCGCCATGGCTGAAATCGGCTCCATCGCCGAGCGCCGCCTGGACCGCCTGATCAACCCCCACGTCAGTGGCCTGCCGGCGTTCCTGGTGAGCAACCCCGGGGTCAACTCCGGGATGATGATCGTGCAGTACGTCGCCGCTTCGCTGTGCGGGCAAAACCGCCAGTTGGCGCAACCGGCGGTGCTCGACAACTTTGTCACCTCCGGCTTGCAGGAAGATCACCTGAGCATGGGCACCAACGCCGCGCTGAAGCTGCATTCGGTGCTGGAAAACGTCACCCAGATCCTCGCCATCGAGTACCTGCTGGCGGCCCAGGCGTTCGAGTTCCTCCAGGAACAGCGCTTCGGTGCCGGCACCGACACCGCCTGGCGATTGCTGCGCGAACATGTCCCGGCCTACGACCAGGACCGCTGGCTGGCGCCGGACATCGCGGCCACTGCCGCGCTGCTCAAAGACACCGACTTGCTGCAACACACGTTACCGAATTTGCACTGACCTTTTTCCAACAATAACCAGCGTGCCAAGCCGGCTGATCCTCTAAAAGAGCACAGCGGCGGATAACGGAAGCATCCGGAGCGACTGGTAGTTAACAACACTCTCAAAAGGAGCATGAATGTGACTGCGCTAAACCTGATTCCAGGCCAACTGAGCCTTGCCCAACTGCGGGCCATCTACCAGCAGCCGGTAACCCTCAGTCTGGATGACAGCGCCTCGGCCCAGATCGAAGCCAGTGTCGCCTGCGTGGAGCAGATTCTCGCCGAGAACCGCACCGCCTACGGCATCAACACCGGTTTCGGCCTGCTGGCCTCGACCCGCATCGCCAGCGAAGACCTGGAAAATCTCCAGCGTTCCCTGGTGCTGTCCCACGCCGCCGGCGTCGGTGAGCCCATCAGCGATGCGCTGGTGCGGCTGGTCATGGTGCTTAAGGTCAACAGCCTGAGCCGTGGTTTTTCCGGGATTCGCCGGCAGGTGATCGACGCGCTGATCGCCCTGATCAACGCCGAGGTTTACCCGCATATTCCGCTGAAAGGTTCGGTGGGTGCCTCCGGTGACCTGGCGCCATTGGCCCACATGTCGCTGGTGCTGCTGGGCGAAGGCAAGGCCCGCTACAAGGGCGAATGGCTGGAAGCCACCGAAGCGCTGAAAGTCGCCGGCCTGACGCCGCTGACCCTGGCGGCCAAGGAAGGCCTGGCGCTGCTCAACGGCACTCAGGTCTCCACTGCTTACGCGCTGCGTGGCCTGTTCGAAGGCGAAGACCTGTTCGCCGGTGCCCTGGCGTGTGGCGCCCTGACGGTGGAAGCCGTGCTGGGTTCGCGCTCGCCGTTCGACGCGCGTATCCACGCGGCCCGTGGCCAGCGTGGCCAGATCGACTCCGCCGCCGCGTATCGCGCCCTGCTGGGTGAAAGCAGTGAAGTGTCCCAGTCCCACGAAAACTGCGACAAGGTTCAGGACCCGTACTCCCTGCGCTGCCAGCCACAAGTCATGGGCGCCTGCCTGACCCAGTTCCGCCAGGCGGCCGAAGTGCTGGTGGTGGAAGCCAACGCCGTGTCGGATAACCCGCTGGTGTTTGCGGCAGAAGGTGACGTGATTTCCGGCGGCAACTTCCACGCTGAACCGGTGGCCATGGCGGCAGACAACATGGCGCTGGCCATCGCGGAAATCGGCTCCCTGAGCGAACGCCGCATCTCGCTGATGATGGACAAGCACATGTCGCAACTGCCGCCCTTCCTGGTGGGCAATGGCGGTGTGAACTCCGGCTTCATGATCGCCCAGGTGACGGCGGCGGCATTGGCCAGCGAGAACAAGGCACTGGCCCATCCCCATAGCGTCGACAGCCTGCCAACGTCGGCGAACCAGGAAGACCACGTGTCGATGGCGCCGGCTGCGGGCAAACGCCTGTGGGAAATGGCCGAGAACACCCGCGGTGTGTTGGCGGTGGAATGGTTGGCCGCGTGCCAGGGCCTGGACCTGCGCAACGGCTTGAAAACCTCGCCTGCGCTGGAAAAGGCGCGGGGGATCCTGCGCAGCAAAGTGGCGTTTTATGAGAAGGACCGGTTCTTTGCGCCAGACATCAATGCCGCCAGTGAACTGTTGGCGACGCGTTGCCTGAATGAGCTGGTGCCGGCGAAGTTGTTGCCGAGCTTGTAAGAGCGACACCGATCCAGTGTGGGAGCTGTCGAGCCCCGGCGAGGCTGCGATGGCGTCGGAACAGACAACATTTTCGTAGCCTGACCCACCGCTATCGCAGCCTCGCTGGGGCTCGACAGCTCCCACATTTGATCTTCTACAGATTCGAATTTTCTCAGGATAAAAATAATTAAGGACGAGAAATGCACCCGGAAAAAGGTTTGAAACGCGGGCTCTCCGCCCGACATATTCGCTTCATGGCGCTCGGTTCCGCGATCGGCACCGGGCTCTTTTACGGCTCTGCCTCCGCGATCCAGATGGCCGGTCCTGCCGTACTCCTGGCCTACCTGATCGGCGGCGCCGCCGTGTTCATGGTGATGCGCGCCCTGGGCGAGATGGCTGTGCACAACCCGGTGTCCGGCTCCTTCGGCCAGTACGCCAGCACCTACCTGGGCCCGATGGCCGGCTTTATCCTCGGCTGGACCTACGCCTTTGAAATGATCATCGTCTGCCTCGCCGACGTCACTGCCTTTGGCATTTACATGGGCTTCTGGTTTCCCGAAGTCGCGCGCTGGGTCTGGGTGCTGGGCATCGTGTTGCTGATCGGCGGCTTGAACCTGTGCAACGTCAAAGTCTTTGGCGAAATGGAGTTCTGGCTGTCGCTGCTCAAGGTCGGTGCCATCGTCGCGATGATCCTCGGTGGCTTCGGCATCATGCTGTTCGGCATTCACTCGGCGGGCGAAGCACCGGCCACCGGCCTCAGCAACCTGTGGGCCCACGGCGGTTTCCTGCCTAACGGCGTGGGCGGCCTGATTGCGTCCTTCGCGGTGGTGATGTTCGCCTTTGGTGGCATCGAAATCATCGGTATCACCGCGGGCGAAGCCAAGGACCCGCAGCGCGTGATCCCCAAGGCGATCAACGCGGTGCCGCTGCGTATCCTGCTGTTCTACGTGCTGACGTTGTTTGTGCTGATGGCGATCTACCCGTGGCCGCAGATCGGCAGCCAGGGCAGCCCGTTCGTGCAGATCTTCAGCAACCTGGGGATAGGCTCGGCGGCGACCATCCTCAACATCGTGGTGATCTCCGCTGCCGTCTCGGCCATCAACAGCGACATCTTCGGCGCCGGCCGCATGATGTACGGCCTGGCCCAGCAAGGTCAGGCGCCCAAGGGCTTTGCCCAGCTGTCGAAACAGGGCGTGCCATGGATGACTGTGGTGGTGATGGGCGCCGCGTTGCTGGGCGGCGTGGTGCTCAACTACCTGATCCCGGAAAACGTGTTCCTGGTGATCGCCTCGATCGCGACCTTCGCCACGGTGTGGGTGTGGCTGATGATCCTGGTGACTCAGGTCGCGATGCGTCGCGCGATGACCAGGGAGCAGATTGCCGAGCTGAAATTCCCGGTGCCGTTCTGGCCCTATGCGCCAGCGGCCGCCATCGTGTTCATGCTGTTTATCTTCGGCGTGCTGGGTTACTTCCCGGACACCCAGGCTGCCCTTATGGTCGGCGCCGTATGGATCGTCCTGCTGATCGTTGCCTATCTGCTGTGGGTCAAGCCCGCCGCCGGGCAAACGGCCAAGGTCCACTACGACCCGGCTTTGTCTCATCGATAACCTAACGGAGGCGTTGATGAAAACGCTTTGGCAACACTGCCACGTTGCAACCATGGCCCAGGGCAACTACTCGATCATCGAGGATGCCGCCATCGTTACCTCGGGCACGCTCATCGAGTGGATCGGCCCGCGCGTCGATCTGCCGAAGGCGGACTACGCGACCACCCACGACCTGCAGGGGGCGTGGGTCACGCCCGGGCTGATCGACTGCCACACCCACACGGTGTTCGGTGGCAATCGCAGCGGTGAGTTCGAGCAGCGGTTGCAAGGCGTGAGCTACGCCGAGATCGCAGCCGCCGGTGGCGGTATTGCCAGCACCGTGCGCGCCACACGCGCGGCGTCCGAAGATGAGCTGTTTGCCAGCGGCCACAAACGGCTGCGCAGTTTGCTGCGCGACGGCGTGACCACCGTCGAGATCAAGTCCGGCTACGGCCTGGACCTGGCCAGCGAGCGCAAGATTCTGCGGGTGATCCGCCGCCTCGGCGCCGATCTGCCCGTCAGTGTGCGCAGCACCTGCCTGGCGGCCCATGCGTTGCCGCCGGAGTACGTGGACCGCGCCGACGCCTACATCGACCACATCTGCGCCGAGATGCTGCCGGCACTGGCGGCGGAAGGCCTGGTGGATGCGGTCGACGCCTTCTGTGAATACCTGGCGTTTTCGCCGGAGCAGGTGGAGCGTGTGTTCATCGCCGCCCAAAAACTCGGTTTGCCGGTAAAGCTGCATGCCGAACAATTGTCGTCCCTGCATGGCTCCAGCCTGGCGGCGCGTTACCAGGCGCTGTCGGCGGACCACCTGGAATTCATGACCGAGGAAGACGCCATCGCCATGGCCGCTTCCGGCACCGTTGCGGTGTTGCTGCCGGGGGCGTTCTACTTCCTGCGGGAAACCCAGTTGCCGCCGATGGACGCCCTGCGCAAGCACGGCGTGAAGATCGCCATTGCCAGCGACCTCAACCCGGGCACCTCGCCGGCGTTGTCGGTGCGCCTGATGCTGAACATGGCCTGCACCCTGTTCCGCATGACCCCGGAAGAAGCCCTGGCCGGCGCCACGCAGCACGCGGCCACCGCCCTGGGCCTGGGTGACAGCCACGGCTCGCTGGAAGTGGGCAAGGTCGCGGACTTTGTGGCCTGGCAGATCGATCGCCCTGCCGACCTGGCCTACTGGCTGGGCGGCGAGCTGGATAAACGCGTCGTGCGCCATGGCGCCGATGTCACCGTTTGAGGAGTAGCGCTGTGGATAAGGTTCTGAATTTCAAACAAGGCCGCGTACCGCTGCTGATCAGCATGCCCCATGCGGGCCTGCGCCTGACGCCGGCGGTGCAAGCCGGGCTGATCCCCGAGGCGCAAAGCCTGCCGGACACCGACTGGCACATCCCCATGCTGTATGACTTCGCCGAAGCGCTGGGCGCCAGCACCCTGGCCGCCGAGTATTCGCGCTTCGTCATCGACCTGAACCGGCCATCAGACGACAAGCCGCTGTACGTCGGCGCCACCACCGGCCTGTACCCGGCGACGCTGTTCGACGGTGTGCCGCTGTTCCGCGAAGGCCTGGAACCGTCCAAGGCTGAACGCGCCACGTACCTGGAGCAGGTGTGGACGCCGTATCACCGCACCCTGCAAAACGAGCTGGCCCGGCTCAAGGCCGAGTTCGGCTATGCGCTGTTGTTTGATGCGCACTCGATCCGCTCGGTGATCCCGCACCTGTTCGAAGGCAAGCTGCCGGACTTCAACCTCGGTACCTTCAATGGCGCCGCCTGCGACCCGCAACTGGCCAGCCAGTTGGAAGCCATCTGCGCCGGGCATCCGCAGTACAGCCATGTGCTCAACGGGCGTTTCAAGGGCGGGCACATCACCCGGCACTACGGCAACCCGGCCGAGAACATCCACGCGGTGCAACTGGAGTTGGGGCAGTGCACCTACATGGAAGAGTTTGAGCCCTTCCGTTATCGCGCCGACCTGGCCGAGCCGACGCGGGTGGTGTTGAAGGAATTGCTGGAAGGGTTCCTGGCCTGGGGGCAAAAGCACTATCGGTGATCGGTTGCGCAGTTGAGATAGCCATCGCGGGCAAGCCCGGCTCCCACCTTTTGAATGGCAAACATATTCAAATGTGGGAGCTGGCTTGCCTGCGATGAGGCCCTCAACAGCCACACACCTCTCAAGTCGCCTGAGTGCAACTCACAGTCGCCACAGGTCGCTTTGATCGAGGTCTCGCTGGGTAAGGTGTTGGGCACGGCGCGTCAGACGCCATCCCCACAATAAAAACTGCCGAGTGAGACCGCATAGATGAAAAGACTGTTCAACCGTTGTCTGTTGATTCTCACCGGCGCCGCCCTTCTGAGCGCCAACGCGATGGCCGCCGACCCGGCCTCGTGCAAGGTCGTACGCATGGGCGTGGTCAGCTGGACCGACGTGATCGCCACCAGTGGCATGGCCGATGTGCTGCTCAACGGCCTGGGCTATGACAGCAAGCAAACCAGCGCCGTGCAGCAAATCATCTTTGCCGGTATCCGCGACAAACGCCTGGATATCTTCCTGGGCTACTGGAAGCCGGCAATGGACAACAACATCGCGCCGTTTCTCGCTGCCAAGCAAGTCAAGGTGTTCGACAAGCCAAGCCTGTCCGACGCCCAGGCTACCCTGGCAGTGCCGCAGTACGTCGCCGATGCGGGCCTGAAAACCTTTGCCGACATTGCCCGCTTCAAGGACAAGCTGGGCGGCAAGATCTACGGCATCGAGCCGGGCAGTGGTGCCAATACCGACATCCAGAAAATGATCGACAGCAACCGCTTTGGCTTGGGCGGCTTCAAGCTGGTGGCGTCCGGTGAAGCGGGCATGCTGGCCGCAGTGCAGCGGGCGGTGAACCGCAAGGAGTTCGTGGTGTTTGTCGGCTGGACGCCGCACCCGATGAACATCAACATGAAAATGGCTTACCTGACTGGCAGCGAAGATGTGTTCGGTGCCAACGAGGGCATGGCCACAGTCTCCACGGTGACGGCGCCGGATTATGCCGAACGTTGCCCCAACGTGACCCGGCTGCTGGAGAACCTGACCTACACCGCCGCCCAGGAAAGCCAGTTGATGGTGCCGATCATGGACCGCAAGACGCCGCAGGATGTTGCCAAACAATGGCTGCGTGACAATCCCGAGGACTTGCAGCGCTGGCTGGCGGGTGTGACAACCCTGGATGGCAAGGACGGCGTGGCGGCGGTGCAGGCCAGCCTCAAACCTTGATGCGAACACGATAGATCAAACAACAGAGAGCCAATGTGGGAGCCGGGCTTGCCCGCGATAGCGGTGTATCAGTCGACGATGGCGTTGGTTGAAACACCGCTATCGCAGGCAAGCCAGCTCCCACATTTGTCTTGTGGTGTGCTTTGAGTCTTCATATCAGGACGATCACCTTCATGTCCCACTACCCGATTTCCGCGCCGATGTGCGCCTTTGTCGAAAAATCCGAATCTTTCACCAGCGACGACACCTCGCTGGCTGGGTTGCGCCGGGGTTACGAGCGCATGTGCCAGGCGTTCACCCCGGCGCGGCCGGGAGGGTTGCAGGTGTCGGACGTTTCCCTGGGCGGCGTGGGCGTACGCAGTTATCAACCGGTGACGCCGACACCTGATGGCGGCTGGCCATGCATCCTTTATATGCACGGTGGCGGCTGGGTGGTGGGTGGCCTGGATTCCCACGACTTTATCTGCTGTGAGCTGGCCGACGCTCTGCAGGTGCTGGTGATCGCCATCGATTACCGGCTAGCCCCCGAACACCCGTTTCCGGCGGCTTTCGACGATTGCCGTGCGGTCTGGCGGGCGATCCAGGCGGGTGAAGCGCCTTGTCACATCAACCTTCAACGTCTGGTGGTGGCCGGTGACAGCGCCGGCGGTAACCTCGCTGCCGCCGTGTGCCTGGGACTGCGGGACGACCACCAGCCGCAGCCCCTGGCACAAATCCTGATCTACCCGGGCCTGGGCGGCCCCGCCGACTTGCCGTCCCGCCGCGACTGCGTCGACGCGCCGCTGCTCAGCGCTGCCGACACCGAGTGCTACCTGGCGCTCTACCTGCGGGGGCCGGGCAAACCGTCGCCCTACGCCATGCCACTGCTGGCTGCGGATTTCAGCGGGTTGCCGCAGGCTTTGATCGCCGTCGCCCAGTTCGACCCGCTGCGGGACGACGGCATGCTCTACGCCGAGCGGCTGCAAGCCGCCGGCGTGGCGGCCCTGCTGTATCCCGGCAAAGGCCTGGTTCACGGCTGCCTGCGGGCCCGGGGCCAGGTGCCGGAGGTCGACCGGCTGTACGCTTATCTGCTGGATTACCTGCGTGGAGTTCTGCTGACACAGGTCTAAGTCCGTCAGGACATGCTCATTGCACAATTCGGGTTTATGATGCCAGACGGCAAAATAATAGACGTCCCCCCAGGGATGAACTCGACCCCTTACGGAGCGCGCAATGCAGACTTTGTACCCGCAGATCAAACCCTACGCCCGGCACGATCTGGCCGTCGATGACACCCACGTACTGTACGTCGACGAAAGTGGTTCCCCGGAAGGCTTGCCCGTCGTATTCATCCACGGCGGCCCTGGCGCCGGGTGTGACGCCAATAGCCGCTGCTATTTCGATCCGAATCTGTACCGAATTGTTACTTTTGATCAGCGCGGCTGCGGGCGCTCCACCCCACGGGCCAGCCTGGAAAACAACACCACCTGGGACCTGGTGGCCGACCTTGAGCGGATTCGCGAGCACCTGGGCATCGAAAAGTGGGTGCTGTTCGGCGGTTCCTGGGGTTCGACCCTGGCCCTGGCCTACGCGCAAACCCACCCGGAACGGGTACATGGCCTGATCGTGCGGGGCATCTTCCTGGCCCGTCCCCAGGACATCCAATGGTTCTACCAGGCGGGCGCCAGCCGCCTGTTCCCGGATTACTGGCAGGATTACCTTGCGCCGATCCCTGCGGAGGAGCGCCACGACCTGCTCAGCGCCTACCACAAGCGCCTGACCGGCAATGACCAGATCGCCCAGATGCACGCCGCCAAGGCCTGGTCCACGTGGGAAGGCCGCATGCTGGGCCTGTGCCCGAACCCGCAGTTGATCGAGCGCTTCTCCGAACCTCAGCGCGCGTTGTCGATCGCCCGTATCGAATGCCACTACTTCACCAACAACTCGTTCCTTGAGCCCAACCAGCTGATTCGCGACATGCACAAGATCGCCCATCTGCCTGGCGTAATCGTGCATGGCCGCTACGATATGATCTGCCCGCTGGACAACGCCTGGGAGCTGCATCAGGCGTGGCCCAACAGTGAGCTGCAGATCATTCGCGAGGCCGGCCATGCGGCTTCCGAGCCCGGAATCACCGATGCGCTGGTGCGTGCGGCGAGTGAAATGGCACGGCGCCTGCTTGATTTACCGCCTGAAGAAGCATGAAGGGGCTTTTGCAACGGGTGCGCGGCGCCCGGGTCGAGGTAGAAGGGCAGGTGGTCGGTGCGATAGACCAGGGTTTGCTGGTGCTGGTGGCCGTCGAGCCGTCAGATACCCCAGCCTGCGCCGACAAGCTGCTGCATAAGCTGCTTAACTATCGGGTGTTCAGCGACGACGAGGGCAAGATGAACCTGTCCTTGAAAGACATTGGCGGCGGTTTGCTGCTGGTGTCGCAGTTCACCCTGGCGGCAGATACCAAGAGCGGCTTGCGTCCCAGCTTCTCCACAGCGGCACCGCCGGCGTTGGGCGAGGCACTTTTCGACTACCTGCTGTTACAAGCGCAACAATTGCATGGCACGGTAGCGGCAGGGCGTTTTGGCGCGGATATGCAGGTGCATTTGGTCAATGACGGGCCGGTCACCTTCCTGTTACAGACGTGAATGTACTGAAAACGACTTGTGATGCCCAAAAAACCGGGTTTTCGCTACAAATACTTCGCTGACCCTGATGCGTTGTCTCGCGGGCTACTAGATAATCGCGCGCTACGGGGATCAGCGTTAATTGGTCCATTTTTGACTTAGGTAGAGACTTGTCCGATAGCTATTGGGGAATCATTTAGCCCCATGGGAGTCGGAACAATGCTCGCCAACCTGGCATATAGATAGCTGGCCGTTGGTTTTTTGATCTGTTTTCGGCGAGGGTTGCTCGTGATTGTTAGTCCCTGTAATGCACCAAAATTGTCTGCCAAACGGTTACGAAACGCACTGGTAACGGGCTCTGCCCTGTTTTGCCTGTTCGGCGCGGGTCAACTGTGGGCATTCAGTCTGGATGATGTGTCGGCCAAGGCAAAAGAGCTGGCCGGGCAGAAATACGAAGCTCCGCGCAGCAATTTGCCGAACGAATTCCGCGAAATGAAATTCGCTGATTACCAGAAAATTCGTTTCCGCAACGAAAAAGCCGAGTGGGCCGATCAGAACACCCCGTTCAAGCTGTCCTTCTATCACCAGGGTATGCACTTCGATACACCGGTGAAAATCAACGAAGTCACCGCCGACAGCGTCCAGGAAATCAAGTACGACCCGGCTCGTTTCGATTTCGGCGACGTCAAGTTTGATCCTAAAGCCACCGAACAGCTGGGTTATGCCGGTTTCCGTGTGCTGTACCCGATCAACAAGGGCGACAAGCAAGACGAAATCATGACCATGCTCGGCGCGAGCTATTTCCGCGTCGTGGGTAAAGACCAGGTCTACGGCCTGTCTGCCCGCGGTATGGCGATCGATACTGCGTTGCCGTCCGGCGAAGAATTCCCGCGTTTCACCGAGTTCTGGATCGAGCGTCCAAAGCCGGGCGAGAAACAGCTGGTGATCTACGCCCTGCTGGATTCGCCACGGGCGACGGGCGCTTATCGCCTGATCCTGCGCCCTGGGACCGACACCATCGTCGACGTCAAATCCCAGATGTACCTGCGTGACAAGGTCACCAAGCTGGGCATCGCCCCGCTGACCAGCATGTTCCTGTTCGGCGCCAACCAGCCGTCCAAGGTCCTCAACTACCGTCGCGAGCTGCACGATTCCAGCGGTCTGTCGATCCATGCCGGCAACGGCGAGTGGATCTGGCGCCCACTGAACAACCCGAAACACCTGTCGGTCAGCAACTTCACCGTGGAAAACCCGCGTGGTTTTGGTCTGCTGCAACGCGGTCGCAACTTCAGCCACTACGAAGACCTCGACGACAACTACGACAAGCGCCCAAGCGCCTGGATCGAGCCTGATGGCGACTGGGGCAAGGGCTCCGTCGACCTGGTAGAGATTCCGACCGCCGATGAGACCAATGACAACATCGTTGCCTTCTGGAGCCCGGAAAAACTGCCGGAGCCCGGCAAGCCGCTGGACGTTGCCTATCGCCTGCACTGGACACTGAAAGACGCCGAGTTCCACTCGCCTGAAAGCGCCTGGGTCAAGCAGACCCTGCGCTCCACCGGCGACGTCAAGCAGTCCAACCTGATCCGTCAG
This sequence comes from Pseudomonas sp. 1912-s, assembly GCF_029269205.1. Lineage (NCBI taxonomy): Bacteria > Pseudomonadati > Pseudomonadota > Gammaproteobacteria > Pseudomonadales > Pseudomonadaceae > Pseudomonas > Pseudomonas sp. 1912-s. Next base: position 227,887 of record NZ_JARIXR010000010.1, read on the forward strand.
CCAGACGGCAGCGTGGCTTACCTGGTGGACTTCGAGGGCCCGTCCCTGAAGAAACTGCTAGCTGACGCACCGGTTCGCAGCCAGGTCAGCGTGGGCGACAACGCTGAAATCGTTGAAAACAGCGTGCGCTACAACCCGCACACCCAAGGCTGGCGCCTGACCCTGCGCATGAAGATCAAGGACGCAGGCAAGCCGACCGAAATGCGTGCCGCCCTGGTCCAGGATATCGTGACGCCTGAACCGGAGAAGGTTTCGACCCAAGTGCTGAAAGCCGATAAGGTCCTGGCTAAGCAACACGAGAAGGCGGCGAAGAAAGACGCCAAGGACAAGGACGCCAAGCAGCCGGAAGCTGCGGCCCCAGCCACACCACTCCCTACCCAGGATCAGGCCAAGACAGAGCAAGTCCTGACCGAAACCTGGAGCTATCAGTTGCCTGCCGATGAGTAATTCTCAAGTCCAGCCAGAGACTCTTGCCGAGTATCTGGCGCATCTACCGATGACCGATGAGCAGCGCGCCGAACTGGCGGGCTGCGATTCCTTCAGTGAATTGCACAAGCGCCTGTCATCGTCCACGTTCGACGCACCTGCCGACGCCCAGGCGTCGGTGGGCGCCCGGCTGACCCTCAACACCGCCGAAGAGCTGCAAGACGCCGAAATGCTGGCGCTCGACGCCAGCGGCCGGGTTTGCCTCAAGGCCACGCCGCCGATCCGTCGGACCAAGGTCGTGCCTGAGCCATGGCGCACCAATATCCTGGTGCGTGGCTGGCGTCGCCTGACCGGTCGTACCAACCCTCCGGCACCGCCGAAGGATGAACGCGTGTTGCCGGCTGCGCGCTGGCGCACCGTCGGTTCGATCCGTCGCTATATCCTGCTGGTGCTGATGCTCGGCCAGACGATCGTCGCCGGCTGGTACATGAAAGGCATCATGCCGTACCAGGGCTGGTCCTTCGTCGACTTTGACGAAATCCGCAACCAGACCCTGCTGCAAACCGCTACCCAGGTACTGCCTTACGCCCTGCAAACCAGCATCCTGGTGCTGTTCGGGATTCTGTTCTGCTGGGTCTCGGCCGGTTTCTGGACCGCGCTGATGGGCTTCCTGGAACTGCTGACCGGTCACGATAAATACCGTATCTCCGGTAAAAGTGCCGGTGACGAGCCGATTCCGAAAGACGCCCGCACCGCGCTGGTAATGCCGATCTGCAACGAAGACGTGCCCCGGGTATTTGCCGGCCTGCGCGCAACGTTCGAATCGGTTGCCGCCACCGGTGACCTGGACCGTTTTGACTTCTTCGTCCTCAGCGACAGTAACGAGGCCGACATCTGCATCGCCGAGCAGCAAGCCTGGCTCGACGTGTGCCGCGAAGCCGGTGGCTTCGGCAAGATTTTCTATCGCCGTCGTCGCCGTCGCGTCAAACGCAAGAGCGGCAACCTCGACGACTTCTGCCGTCGCTGGGGCGGTGACTACAAGTACATGGTGGTCCTCGACGCCGACAGCGTGATGAGCGGCGAATGCCTGACCAGCCTGGTACGCCTGATGGAAGCCACGCCGGATGCCGGGATTATCCAGACCGCGCCGCGTGCGTCGGGCATGGACACCCTGTATGCGCGCATGCAGCAGTTCGCCACCCGCGTGTACGGCCCGCTGTTTACCGCCGGCCTGCACTTCTGGCAGCTGGGTGAATCCCACTACTGGGGCCACAACGCGATCATCCGCATGAAGCCATTCATCGAGCACTGCGCCCTGGCGCCGTTGCCGGGTAAAGGCGCGTTTGCCGGTGCGATCCTCTCCCACGACTTCGTTGAAGCGGCGCTGATGCGCCGTGCCGGCTGGGGCGTGTGGATTGCCTACGACTTGCCGGGCAGCTACGAAGAACTGCCGCCGAACCTGCTGGACGAACTCAAGCGTGACCGTCGCTGGTGCCACGGCAACCTGATGAACTTCCGCCTGTTCCTGGTGAAAGGCATGCACCCGGTGCACCGTGCGGTGTTCCTGACCGGCGTGATGTCTTACCTGTCGGCACCGTTGTGGTTCTTCTTCCTGGTGCTGTCGACGGCCCTGCTGGCGGTCAACACGCTGATGGAGCCGCAGTACTTCATGGCGCCACGCCAGTTGTACCCGCTGTGGCCGCAATGGCACCCGGACAAGGCGGTGGCGCTGTTCTCCACCACCATCGTGCTGCTGTTCCTGCCTAAACTGCTGAGCATCATCCTGATCTGGGCCAAGGGCGCGAAAGAGTTCGGCGGCAAGTTCAAGGTGACCTTGTCGATGCTGCTGGAGATGCTGTTCTCCATGTTGCTGGCGCCGGTGCGGATGATCTTCCACACCCGTTTCGTACTGGCCGCGTTCCTCGGCTGGGCCGCGACCTGGAACTCGCCACAGCGTGACGATGACTCCACGCCCTGGAGCGAGGCGGTCAAGCGCCACGGTCCGCAGACCTTGCTCGGTTTCTTCTGGGCACTGCTGGTGGTGTGGCTGAACCCAAGCTTCCTGTGGTGGCTGGTGCCAATCGTCGGTTCGCTGATGCTGTCGATCCCGGTGTCGGTGATTTCCAGCCGGGTCAAGCTGGGCCTCAAGTCCCGCGACGAGAGCCTGTTTTTGATCCCCGAGGAATACAACCCGCCCCAGGCGCTGTTGTCGACCGACAAGTACACCCACGAAAACCGTTGGCATGCGCTCAATGACGGTTTTGTGCGGTCGGTGGTCGATCCACAGCAGAACGCCCTCGCGTGCGCCTTGGCGACTTCCCGTCACGGGCAGGCGGAGCCGATTGAATGGCTGCGTGTCGAGCGTGTTCGCCATGCGTTGAAAGTCGGTCCTGCCGGCCTGAACAACACCGAACGCCTGGCCTTGCTCAGCGACCCGGTCGCCCTGGCACGCTTGCACGAGCAGGTCTGGAGCGACGGCCACGCCGAGTGGCTCAATGCCTGGCGCGAATCGGTCAAGGCCGATCCGCATGCGCCGTTACTGCCATTGAAACCACTGTCGTCCCAGGCTCAGCCAGCCTGATTCCGACGCCCCCGAGGAATTGCCTCGGGGGCGTGTTCGGCAACCGTCCTACGTCGTTTTTCCCTTCTGCTTCGTTACGCTAACTCCTTGTTATTTCGAAACAAAAGACCCTTCTTCGAGGCGTATTGCCGTGCCTGCGAGTGGGTTAGCATCGCCCCCGAAATCTGACTCGAAGCCTCTGGTTTACGCGAACTTGTGCGTGGCTGGGTGTGGGAGTGTTTAACGGAACAGGGGCGTTTCATGATCAAAAGGTATTTATCGATGCTGTGGCTCGGCATCGTCACATTTTCCTGCGGTTACCTGGCACACGCCGGGGCCATAGACGAAGCCGTGCAGCGGGGTGTGCTGAAAGTCGGTACCAATCCGACCTACGTGCCCTTCGAGATGACCGACAAAAAGGGCCGCATCATCGGGTTTGAAATTGACCTGTTGCGGGAGATGAGCAAGGCGCTGGGGGTGAAGCTGGAGCTGGTTTCGGTGCCCTATACCGACCTGATCCCCGGCCTGCTGGCCAGTCGGTTCGACCTGATCGGCAGCGGCATGACGGTCACGCAGGAACGCAACCTGACACTCAACTTCAGCGACTCGTTCATCATCGTCGGCCAGACCGTGCTGCTGCATCCGCGGTTGGCCAACCAGGTCCACAGCATCGAAGACTTGAACGAAGCCGGTTACCGCATCGTGGCTGCCGAGGGCACCACGGGCGAGGCTGCGGCGAAAAGGTTTCTCGGTGTGGCCCGGCTGCGCAGTTTTCCTACGCCGGAAGAAGGCGTGCGCCAGGTGGTGGAGGGCAAGGCCGACGCTTTTATCCACGATGCGCCGTATAACCTGATCGCAATCGCCAAACCCCAGAACAGTGGGTTGTTGGCACTGGAGCAACCCTTTACCTATGAGCCCCTGGCGTTCGGGCTGAAAAAAGGCGATTACGACAGCCTCAACTGGATCAATCATTTCCTCAACCAAGTGGCCCAGGACGGCACCTACGATCGGTTGCATGACAAGTGGTTCAAGGACTCGGACTGGATGGGGGAGATGGACTGATAGTCATAACTGCTTACACATCAAGCAATTGGCGGGCCTGTGGGTCGAGGTGTCTAGCCGTGACCTTCTCTGCACGGTTGTGGGGCTTTTCTGTCATACCTTGGCAACAAATCCCGGTGAAACCTTTGTACCGGGCGGGGAGTGAGTTAGGATCGCACCCCGAAATGGTGCAGCCCTTTTGCGCGCCGACCTCACAAGAAAATGAGTTCAGGGGACTTGATGATGAAAAAGTATCTTTCGATGCTGCTGCTAGGCGTCACCGCACTGGTGGCTGTCAATGCGGCCCACGCCGGCGCCATCGATGATGCGGTCAAGCGCGGCACGCTGAAAGTCGGCATGGACCCGACCTACATGCCGTTCCAGATGACCAACAAGCGCGGTGAAATCATCGGCTTTGAAGTCGACATCCTCAAGGCCATGGCCAAGTCCATGGGCGTCAAGTTCGAGCCGATCTCCACCGGCTACGACGGCATCATCCCGGCCCTGCTGACCAACAAGTTCGACATGATCGGCAGCGGCATGACCCTGACCCAGGAACGCAACCTGCGCCTGAACTTCAGCGAACCGTTCATCGTGGTCGGCCAGACCCTGCTGATCCGCAAGGAACTGGAAGGCACCATCAAGTCCTACAAAGACCTGAACGACGAGAAGTACCGCCTGACCTCCAAGCTCGGCACCACCGGCGAGATGGTGGCCAAGAAGCTGATCTCCAAGGCCAAGTACCACGGCTACGACAACGAGCAGGAAGCCGTGCTCGACGTGGTCAACGGCAAGGCCGACGCCTTTGTGTATGACGCGCCTTACAACGTGGTGGCGGTGAACAAGGTCGGCAACGGCAAGCTGGTATTCCTCGACCAGCCGTTCACCTTTGAGCCCCTGGCGTTCGGCCTGAAGAAGGGCGACTACGACAGCATCAACTTCATCAACAACTTCCTGCACCAGATCCGCAACGACGGCACCTACGATCGCATCCATGACAAGTGGTTCAAGAGCTCCGAGTGGCTCAAGGACATGGAATAAGGTTGGCTTAATACCGAGTCGAGCCCTTCGCGAGCAAGCCCGCTCCCACATTTTGACCGCGATCTAATGTGGGAGCGGGCTTGCTCGCGAATAGGGCTTGCCAGGCGATACACATCCCGGAACCTGAAATGAAACAGAAAAAAGCCCAATGGCCCTGGCACCTGCTGACGGTGCTGGTGCTGGTCGGCCTGGCCGGCGCGTTGTATTACGCCACCTCGCTGATGTCCTACGAATGGCGCTGGAACCGTGTGCCGCAGTACTTCGTCTACCAGGCTGAAGAGTCCCAGCGGGCGTCGGACATTTCCACCGTCAGCGAGTTGGTGCGCAAGGGCGATGTGGCTGAAGTCACCCTGCGTAATGGCGAGGGCAACGAACAGCACCTGACCGTCGCCGGGAACAGCCTGCAAGTGGCTCAGGGCGATGACGTGGCCGAGGGCGACGTGGTCGGCGTCACCCGGCATTGGGCCGCTGGCCCGTTGTTGTGGGGCTTGTGGACCACGTTGTGGTTGTCGGTGGTGTCCGGGGTGCTCGGGTTGTTGATCGGCCTGGCGACCGGGTTGTGTCGTCTGTCGAATAACCCGACCCTGCGCGATCTTTCGACGATCTACGTCGAACTGGTACGCGGGACGCCGCTATTGGTGCAGATCTTCATTTTCTATTTCTTTATCGGCACCGTGCTCAACCTGTCCCGGGAATTCGCCGGGATCGCGGCACTGTCGCTGTTCACCGGCGCCTATGTGGCGGAAATCATTCGCGCCGGCGTGCAGTCGATTGCCCGTGGGCAAAATGAAGCAGCCCGCTCCCTGGGGCTCAGTGCTGGCCAGTCGATGCGCCATGTGGTGTTGCCGCAGGCCTTCAAGCGGGTGTTGCCGCCGCTGGCCGGGCAATTTATCAGCCTGGTCAAGGACACTTCCCTGGTGTCGGTGATCGCCATTACCGAACTGCTGAAAAGCGGCCGTGAAGTCATCACTACCTCGTTTTCGCCGTTCGAAATCCTGTTCTGCGTCGCAGGCCTGTACCTGCTGATCAACCTGCCGCTGTCGAAAATCGCCAGCCGGCTTGAGCGGAGGCTCGCGCAAAGTGATTGAAGTCCGCGATCTGGTAAAAGTCTTCGACACCCGGGGCCACGTAGTCCGCGCGGTGGATAACGTGACCACCCAGGTGGCCAAGGGCGAAGTGCTGGTGGTGATCGGCCCGTCCGGTTCCGGCAAGTCGACGTTCCTGCGTTGCCTCAACGGCCTGGAAGCATTTGATTCCGGCTCGGTGAGCATCGACGGCCTGCAACTGGCAGACCCGAAAACCGACGTGAACGCCTACCGCCGTGAAGTCGGCATGGTGTTCCAGCATTTCAACCTGTTCCCCCACATGACCGTGCTGGAAAACCTCTGCCTGGCGCAGAAAGTCGTGCGCAAGCGCGGCAAGAAAGAGCGCGAGGCCAAGGCCCTGGCACTCCTGGAAAAAGTCGGCATCGCCCAGAAAGCCAACGAATTTCCGTCGCGGCTTTCCGGCGGCCAGCAGCAACGCGTGGCGATTGCCCGCGCGCTGGCGATGGAGCCCAAAGTGATGCTCTTTGACGAGCCCACCTCGGCACTTGACCCGGAAATGGTCGGCGAAGTGCTCGATGTAATGAAGACCCTGGCCCTGGAAGGCATGACCATGGTCTGCGTCACCCATGAAATGGGCTTCGCCCGGGAAGTGGCGGATCGGGTGCTGTTCTTCGATCACGGCAAACTGCTGGAAGACGCCGCCCCGGCACAATTCTTCGATGCGCCGAAGGATCCCCGGGCCCAAGCCTTTCTGCGTCAGGTTCTATAAAACGCTTCTTGTGGCGAGGGAGCTTGCTCCCGCTGGGCCGCGTAGCGGCCCCAAAAAAAGATAGGAGCGCTGCGCACTCCAACGGGAGCAAGCTCCCTCGCCACAGGTTAGCGTTGGTCGTGGGTTTTTTCAGACCTTGAACTTGCCCACCCACACCTGCAAATCCGTGCCCAGGCGCGCCAGTTCGACGCTGGCCGCCGCAGTTTCCTGACTCGCGGCCGAGGTTTGCTCCGACACATCCTTGACCTTCAGCACACTGCGATTGATCTCCTCCGCTACTGCCGTTTGTTCCTCGGCAGCGGCGGCAATCTGCGGGTTCATCTCCTGGATAACCGACACCGTCCGAGTGATGCCGGCCAAGGCCTCACCCGCGCGGCGGGTCAGTTGCACGCTGTTGTCGGTGAGGCTGCGGCTGTTGTCCATGATGTCTGCGACCTGCTGCGTGCCCCGGTGCAAGCCACTGATCAGTTCCTCGATTTCCTCGGCCGATTGCTGGGTGCGTTGCGCCAGGCTGCGCACTTCATCGGCGACCACGGCAAAACCTCTGCCGGCCTCACCGGCCCGGGCCGCCTCGATCGCTGCGTTGAGGGCCAGCAGATTGGTTTGTTCCGATACGGATTTGATCACCTCCAGCACGCTGCCGATCTTCCGGCTTTCCTGCTGCAGCCCTTGCATGGCCTGGCTCGAGCGCGTCATTTCCTGGTCCAGGTGCTCGATGTGAACAATCGCTTCGGCCACCACCTGATCACCCTGGCTCGCCTGCCGGTCAGCCTCGGTGGCGGCCAGTGAGGCTTGCTCGGCATGCCGTGCGACTTCCTGGGAGGTGGCGAGCATTTCGTTCATGGCGGTGGCGACCTGTTCGGTTTCCTGTTTCTGGCCGTCGACCCCGGCGCGGGTCTGTTCGGTGACGGCAGACAGTTGCTCGGCGGCGCTGGCGATCTGCCGGGCGCTGTCGCCGATGCCACCGATCAGGCCCCGCAGGTTGACGGTCATCTGCCCGATGCTGCGCTGCAACTGCCCCACTTCATCCTCGCGGGTGGCCTGGATGTCGTGGCTCAAGTCGCCCTCGGCAATCCGGTTTGCGACGACCAGCGCCTGACGCAACGGCGTGACGATTTGGCCGGCGATCAGCCACGCCGCCAGGGCTCCCAGCAGTAGCGCTGCGCCGGTGACACTGAGCAGCAGGGTGCGGGCCTGGTCGGCTTCGCGATCACGCTGTTCGGTCTGGTATTGGCTCAACTGGTCGCTTTGCTTGAGTAACTGATCCAGCCACTGTTCCAGTTGGTTTTGGGTGGTTTCAGTGGTGAGCTGGGCGTCCTTGAGGCGCGTCAGCTGGTTGCGGTAGTCGAGCAGGGCGCTTTTCAGGGCCGTCCCGTCCACGGGCAGCGTAGCCACGGCGGTCTGGGCGCTGTCGAGGGTGTGCAATGCATCGGCGACGGCCTGGCCATAGGCTTCCAGTGAAGCGGCCGCCCAGGCGGCGGTCTGGGCGCTGTCCTCGGCTTTCTCCATGGCCTGGCGCAGTTGTTCTACAGCGTCCAGGGCCTTTTCATCGTCCTGATTGGGCAGGTCGCTGGCCAATTGTGCGAGGGTGTCGCTGGCCTGGACCGAGCTTTTCTTGAGCCGCTCACGGGCGCTTTCGCGCTGCTCTATCAGGTTGGCCAAGCCGCCCAGGGCGGTTTTGAAGCTGGCGGTTATGCGGTTCGAGTCTTGCACTTGTTGAAGGCTGGCCGGGTGCACCAGGCGTGCCGCCAACTCGGCCAGGTAGCGGTCGATTTTCTCTATGTGCAGGTCGATCCGGGTCAGGCTGTTCGGGTCGTTCAGGGTGCGGTACACGATGCGGTCGGCCCGCAGTTCTTCGCCTACCACCGCCAGTTGCGAGAGCACGGTCAGTGACTGCGAGCGAAACAGCGAGGCGTTCAATGCCTGCCAGCCTGTCAGGGCGATGGCCAGGCTGAGCAGCAGCACCAGGCCGAAGCCCAGGAAGAGTTTGAGGGTGACGCTGATGTTGCCTAATGCACGGGTCAGTGGACGAAACATGGTGAACCTCCAACGAATCAAAAGGAGCGTCTCAAGCGTCCGGCTGATAACGGCCAGGGGAATTGAAACGCTACTTTTATTCGGCGCCAGGTGTGTCATTCACGACCTGAAAAGCGCGTAGGAAATTTCACAAGTTGTCATGGCGGCGGCCCTGATGGCCGCCGCGACAGGGTCAGACCTTGAAGCGGCCCACCAGGGTTTGCAGGTAAATCCCCAGCCGGGCCAGTTCCGCGCTGGAAGCGGCGGTCTCTTCGCTGGCCGCCGAGGTTTGTTCGGAAACGTCCCGCACGTTGAGCACGCTGCGGTTGATCTCTTCGGCCACGGCGCTTTGTTGTTCGGCCGCGGTGGCGATCTGCTGGTTCATCGCCTGGATCGTCGAAACGGTGCGGGTGATGTTCTCCAGGGCGTTACCGGCCCGACGGGTCAGCTCGACGCTGCTGTCGGTGAGGTTGCGGCTGTTGTCCATGATGGTCGCCACCTGCTGGGTACCGCTTTGCAGGCCGACGATCAGCTCTTCGATTTCCTCGGTGGACTTTTGCGTGCGCTGGGCCAGGCTGCGCACTTCGTCGGCGACCACCGCAAAACCGCGCCCGGCTTCACCGGCACGCGCCGCTTCAATCGCTGCGTTGAGGGCCAGCAGGTTGGTTTGCTGGGCCACGGACTTGATCACGTCCAGCACACTGCCAATCTTGTCGCTCTCGCGCTTGAGGTGGCCCATGGCCTCGGTGGAGTTGCCCACCTCGCTGGCCAGGCGCTCGATCTGGGCGATGGCCTCACCCACCACCTTGTCGCCTTCACGGGCCTGCTGGTCGGCGGCTACGGCGGCCTCGGAGGCTTCTTCGGCATTACGGGCGACTTCCTGCACGGTGGCGGCCATTTCGTTCATGGCGGTGGCCACCTGGTCGGTCTCGACCTTCTGGCTGTTGACCCCGGCGCTGGTCTGCTCGGTGACGGCCGACAGTTGCTCTGCAGCGCTGGCGATTTGGGTGACGCCGTCGCTGATACCGCCGATCAGCTCCCGCAGGCCTACGGTCATGCTCTGCATGGACCGCTGCAACTGGCCCAGTTCGTCCTGGCGCTGGGATATCAGGTTGTGGCTCAGGTCGCCGGACGCCACGCGCTCGGCGACTTTGAGGGTCTGGTTCAGGGGGATGACAATCTGCCGGGTGATGGCCCAGGCGGCGAGGATGCCGAAGGCCAGTGCCAGGGCCGTGGCCAGCAGCAACAGGTTCTTGGCGTGGGCGGTGTCGGTGTCACGCACCACGGTTTGCGAGGTGGTAAGTTTGTTGCTGCGGTCGAGCAGGATATCGCCTTGCTCCGCCATGATTTTCGTCGCGGCAGCGCTGGCCACCTGGGAATCGCGGTACTGGCTGACGGCGGCACGGTAGGCCTGCAGCGAAACGCTGGCCTCTTGCAGGTTGGCCCGGTATTGCTCAGGCAACGTGTCGTTGAGCTCGGTGATTTTTTTCAGGGCGTTGTCGATGGCGTCCAGGGCCGGCTGTTCGGCTTCGACCTTGCCACTGTAGGTGTAGCCGCGCACCTGGAAGCGCGCCTGCTGGATCAGCTTGCTCAAGTCGACCACGCTGTTGAACAGGGTGACGCTGTCGCCTTGCAGCAGGGATTTTTCCACTTCGTTGATTTTTGCCACGGCGTTGTCGGCGGTATCCCCCAGTTTGCTGCGGGCGCCTTCACGCTTGAGACCGGCCTGCACCATAGAGCCAAAGGCTTTCTTGTACTGGTTCAGGGCGTCCTGTTGTTGTTCCACGACGAGCTTGTCGTCGGGTTGCTCGATCAGTTCTGCAGCGGTTTTCAGGCCACTGTCCAGTTGTGTGATCAGGTCGTTGACGGCGCCCGTACCTTGTTCGCCCCGCCGCATTTCGAAGTCCAGGCGCGCCAGGCGCAAGTCCTTGGACAACCCGTTGAGGCTCGAAATATAGCCCAGCTTGTCGCCGCGGCTGATCACACCACTCAGGCCCGTCCAGCCGGTAAAGGTGATCAGCAGGGTCAGTATCAATACCAGGCCAAAGCCTATGCCCAGCTTGCGGTTGACGCTTACATTCCCCAGTTTCTCGGCTAACCAACGATACATGCTGCGAACTCCCCTGGAACAAGGCTTGGACTTATTCAGAAGCTATCGGCAGGTTCGGATGTTTCTGTAGGACGGGTGTTTTTGTGGCGAGGGATTTAGAAGAGTCTTGAGAGCAGCGCGGTGACGGCAGTTTCGACTCTCAGGATGCGCGCGCCGAGTTGCACCGGCTGCAAACCGGCCTTGGCCAGCAGATCCACCTCGTAGGGAATCCAGCCGCCTTCCGGCCCGATGGCCAGCGTGACCGACTCATCCAGGCCACGAGGGCAGGGCGGGTAGTCACCCGGGTGGCCGACCAGGCCGAGGGTGCCTTGCGCCAGGGCAGGCAGGCGGTCTTCGACGAACGGCTTGAAGCGCTTTTCGATCACGATCTCGGGAAGCACCGTGTCCCGGGACTGTTCCAGACCGAGGATCAACTGCTCGCGAATCGCTTCCGGCTCCAGGAAGGGCGTCTGCCAGAAACTCTTTTCCACGCGATAGCTGTTCACCAGCACCACCCGTGGCACACCCATGGACGCCACCGTCTGCAGCACCCGGCGCAGCATCTTCGGGCGGGGCAGGGCCAGCAGCAGGGTCAGGGGCAGTTTGGCCGGCGGAGGCTGGTCGAAGGTCACTTCGAGCTCGGCTTCCCGAGCTTCCAGGCGCAGCAACCGAGCGTTGCCCATCAAGCCGCCAATACGCCCGACCCGCAGGCTGTCGCCTACCGCGGCACGGTGGACTTCCTGCATATGCACCAGGCGCCGGTCACGCAGCACCACCCGGTCGGCCGCGACAAAGTCGGCCTCCTCAAGCAGCAGCAGGTTCACGGCTGGGTCGCTGGCGGCTGGTCGTCGTCGGCGGGCTGGTCATCCGGGTGATCACCACGCTTGCTCACCAGGCTGCCAAACAGGATGCCAATTTCGAACAGCATCCACATCGGCACGGCCAGCAACGTCTGCGAGAAGATGTCCGGCGGGGTCAGGATCATGCCGACCACGAAGCAGCCGATGATCACGTACGGGCGGATCTTCTTCAGGTATTTGACGTCGACCACGCCGATCCACACCAGCAGCACCACGGCCACCGGGATTTCGAACGCTACGCCAAAGGCGAAGAACAGCGTCATCACGAAGTCGAGGTAGCTGGTGATGTCGGTCATCATCTCCACGCCGGCCGGGGTGGCAGCGGCGAAGAATTTGAAGATCAGCGGGAACACCAGGAAGTAGGCGAAGGCCATGCCGGTGTAGAACAGCAGGATGCTCGACACCAGCAGCGGCACGGCGATGCGTTTCTCATGCTTGTACAGGCCCGGCGCGATAAAGCCCCAGATCTGGTGCAGGATCACCGGGATCGCCAGGAACAGCGAGACCATCATCGTCAGTTTCAACGGCGTGAGGAAGGGTGACGACACGTCGGTGGCGATCATCGTCGCGCCGGCCGGCAAGTAGTTGCGCAGCGGCGTGGAGACGAAGGTGTAGATCTGCTGGGTGAAGGCAAACAGCCCGGCAAAGATGATGAAGATCGCCGCGACACAACGCAGCAGGCGGGTGCGCAACTCGGTGAGGTGCGAGACCAGTGGCATGTGCTGGTCGGTTTCCGGTTTATCAGCGCTCATGGGGCTCGCGGCGGCAATGTAGGGTCGTGGGGAGCGGGCGACACGGCAGGCGTCGGCGCGGGTTCGGTCGGGGTCACGGGCGCGGCGGGCGCAGGCTCGGCGGGGTGCACGGGTTCAGCGACCGGTGCAGGCGCGGGCGTGGCAGGCGGTGCAATCGAGTGCTCGGCCACAGGTTCAACCGGCTTGGGCGTTTCCTGCACAGGCGAGAGAATCTTCCGTGCCTCCTGCTCCAACGACAGAATGTGTTCGTTGTGCAGTTGCCGGCGAATTTCGTCGGCGCCTATTTCCCGTTCAACTTCCTGTTTGATGGCGTTGAAACTGCGTTTCAGGCGCCCGATCCACAGGCCGGCCGTGCGCGCGGCACCGGGCAGGCGTTCCGGCCCCAGTACCAGCAGGGCCACGAGGCCGACGAGCAGTAGTTCAGAGAAGCTGATACCAAACATTATTCAGTACTCACGAGTCTTTTTGGTTCTGCTCTTTGACGTGCTCGGCCTGTACGTCGAAGGTGCGACGTTCAGTGATCGGCTGAGTGGCCTGCGGGTGTACAGGCTGCGCCGGTGGCACCGGGTTGACGGCAGGGTCGGCAGGCTTCTCGTCGTCGTTCATGGCCTTGCGAAAGCCCTTGATCGATTCACCGACGTCGGTGCCGAGGTTTTTCAGTTTCTTGGTGCCGAACACCAGCACAACGACCACAAGAATGACGATCCAGTGTTTCCAGTCAAAAATGCCCATGCTGCAATTCCTCTGTAATAGTTGGTCAGGCGGACGGGCGCGAGGCCTTTTCGGCATGCCCGGACAGGCCGAAGCGACGGTCCAGTTCATCAAGCACTGCCTGTGGATGCTGCCCCAGTTGGGCGAGCATGACCAGACTGTGGAACCACAAGTCGGCAGTTTCGTAGATCACGTCGCTGCAGTCGCCGCTGATTTGCGCGTCCTTGGCAGCAATAATCGTCTCGACGGATTCTTCGCCGAGTTTTTCCAGAATCTTGTTCAGACCCTTGTGGTACAGGCTGGCGACATAGGAGCTGTCGGCGTCCGCGCCTTTGCGGTCTTCCAGCACCTGGGCCACACGGTTGAGGGTATCGCTCATGTTCAGTGTCCTGCCGAGTAAATGGCGTGCGGGTCTTTGAGCACGGGCTCGACGGTCTTCCACTCGCCGTTTTCGAACACGCGGTAGAAGCAGCTGTGACGGCCGGTGTGACAGGCGATATCGCCGATCTGTTCGACCTTGAGGATGACCACATCGGCGTCGCAGTCGATGCGCATCTCATGCAGGGTTTGCACGTGCCCGGACTCTTCGCCCTTGCGCCACAGTTTGCCACGGGAACGTGACCAGTAAATGGCGCGGTTCTCGGCGGCGGTCAGGCTCAGGGCCTCGCGGTTCATCCAGGCCATCATCAGCACGCGCCCGGTCTTGTAGTCCTGGGCAATGGCCGGCACCAGGCCGTCACTGTCCCACTTGATCTCGTCCAGCCAGTCTTTCATTTTCGGCTCCGGCAATTTGCGACAGTGTATAACCGGATTGGCTATCGACGCACGATCAGATACACGCCCACGGCGACCATAATGCCGGCCGGCCAATGGCCCAGTTCATTCAGCGGCCCGCCTGCGGCCAGTATCGTGCCGCCCACCAGGTGCGCGGCGCCCAGCAGGCGCAGGAACCAGTCGTCCTTGCGCTTGTGCCACGGCGGCGCCGGGTCCTTGGCGTGGGGCTGGGACATGCGCTCCAGCAGGTCGCGGGTCATGTTGGCCAGGTGCGGCAGTTGCTCGACCTGGCTTTGCAGGTTGCCCAGCAGGGTTTTCGGGCTGACGCGTTCACGCATCCAGCGCTCAAGGAATGGCTGGGCGGTGTTCCACAGGTCGAGGTCCGGGTAGAGCTGGCGGCCCAGGCCTTCGATGTTCAGCAGGGTCTTTTGCAACAGCACTAATTGTGGCTGCACTTCCATATTGAAGCGCCGCGCCGTCTGGAACAGGCGCATCAGTACCTGACCGAAGGAAATATCTTTTAACGGTTTTTCAAAGATCGGTTCGCACACGGTGCGGATCGCCGCTTCGAATTCGTTGAGTTTGGTTTCTGCCGGCACCCAGCCCGAATCGATGTGCAACTGTGCCACGCGGCGATAGTCACGCTTGAAGAAGGCGAACAGGTTGCGCGCCAGGTAGTCCTGGTCTTCGGGGGTCAGGCTGCCGACGATGCCGCAGTCGATCGCAATGTACTGCGGGCTCCACGGGTTCACGGTGCTGACGAAGATATTGCCGGGGTGCATGTCGGCGTGGAAGAAGCTGTCGCGGAACACCTGGGTGAAGAAGATTTCCACACCGCGCTCGGCGAGCATTTTCATGTCGGTGCGCTGGTCGGCCAGGGTCGCGAGGTCGGTGACCTGTACGCCATAGATGCGCTCCATCACCAGCACTTTCGGGCGGCACCAGTCCCAATAGACTTGCGGCACATACAGCAACGGCGAGCCTTCGAAGTTGCGCTTGAGCTGGCTGGCGTTGGCCGCTTCGCGCAGCAGGTCGAGTTCGTCGTAGATGGTTTTTTCGTAGTCCAGCACCACGTCCACCGGGTGCAGCAGGCGCGCATCGGCCGAGAAACGCTCGGCGGCGCGGGCGAGGATGAACAGCCACGCCAGGTCCTGGCCGATGATCGGCTTGAGGCCCGGGCGGATGACCTTCACCACCACTTCTTCGCCGCTTTTGAGCTGCGCGGCATGCACCTGGGCCACCGAGGCCGAAGCCAACGGCGCAATGTCAAAGCGGCTGAAGACTTCACTGATCTTCTTGCCGAGCTGCTCTTCAATCAGCGTGACCGCCAGTTGCGAGTCAAACGGCGGGACGCGGTCCTGCAACAGCATCAGTTCGTCGGCGATGTCCTCGGGCAGCAGGTCGCGGCGGGTGGAGAGGATCTGCCCGAACTTGATGAAGATCGGCCCCAGGTCCTGCAATGCCAGGCGCAAGCGGGCGCCACGGCTCAGGTCGAGGGTTTTGCGCGGGAACCAGCGCCACGGCAGCACATAGCGCACCGCCAGCAGGAACCACGGCAGCGGCAGGGCGAACAGCAGGTCATCGAGGCGGTAGCGGATTACGACGCGCTGGATACGAAACAAACGGCGGACGGCGAGCAGCTTCATGCGTTATCGCTTGAATTCAGGGAGCGGCTCAGGCGCTCGAAGCGCGCCTCAAGTCGTTCCAGGTCGAGTTTGGCCTGGTCGAGTTCACGAAAGCGCGCTTCCGCTTCCCGTTGTCCGACCAGGGTGCGCGATTCTTCGCTCAGGTATTCGGCGAGGTTCTGGTTCAGGCTGGCGAAGCCCTGTTGGTACCAGCGCGTCCGGCTGCGCAGGTGACCGCTGATCAGTTGGGTGGCCACCGGGCCGAGCCAACGGGACAGCTCATATTCCCAATCCAGTTCCAGGTCTTGCAGCACCGCGGCCAGGTCCATCAGCACCGTGCTGTCGCCTGTGAGCGTAACGTCCGGGCCGTGGAGGATCGCTGTTTTGTCCCGGCTCAGGGCCAGGCGCAGCAGGCTGGAGCCGGAAGCACGCAGGGTGCAGTCGGCGTCGGCGGCCCAGTGGGTCGCCAGCAACAGGCCTTCATCGCTGGGCAGGATAAACAGCTGCAAGGCCGGGCTGGTGCAATCCACGGCGATGATCTTGCCGTTCAGGTGTGCCAGCCGCCCCAGGGCGGTGCTGTCCAGGCGCAAAACGCGGTTGAGGCCGTGTTCAACGCTGGCGAGAAGGCCTGCGAACAACATCAGGGCTTGATGCCGCGGTGCAGGGCGACGATGCCCGAGGTCATGTTGTGGTAGGTCACGCGGTCGAAACCGGCTTCCACCATCATCGACTTCAGGGTTTCCTGGTTGGGGTGCATGCGGATCGATTCAGCCAGGTAACGGTAGCTTTCGGCGTCATTGGTGATCAGCTTGCCCATCAACGGCATGAAGGCGAACGAGTAGGTGTCGTAGACCTTGGACATCAGCGCGTTGGTCGGCTTGGAGAACTCCAGCACCAGCAGGCGACCGCCGGGCTTGAGTACGCGCAACATGGAGCGCAGCGCGTCTTCCTTGTGGGTCACGTTACGCAGGCCGAAGGCGATGGTCACGCAGTCGAAATGGTTGTCCGGGAACGGCAGCTTTTCAGCGTCGGCCTGGACGAACTCGATGTTGCCCGCCACGCCTTTGTCCAGCAGGCGATCACGACCGACCTTGAGCATCGAACCGTTGATGTCGGCCAATACCACCTGGCCGGTCGGGCCCACCAGCTTGGAGAACTTGGCGGCCAGGTCGCCCGTGCCGCCGGCAATATCCAGCACGCGGTTGCCGGTACGTACGCCCGACAACTCGATGGTGAAGCGCTTCCACAGGCGGTGCATGCCGCCGGACAGCACGTCGTTCATCAAGTCGTACTTGGCGGCTACCGAGTGGAACACCTCGGCGACTTTTTCGGCTTTCTGGCTTTCCGGGACGTTCTTGAAGCCGAAGTGAGTGGTGGGTTCGGCATCGCTGCCTTTGCGCTGATCAGTCATATCGCTGTCACCAAAAGAGAATGGGGGCATTCTAATCCCCAAGGCATGCTTTGTCTTGGCAAGGCTGAAGGTAAGATAGGTGGCCACCGAGACCTTTTGCCGCATGGCGGGTCGACAAGTCCCTATAACGAGGAGTCATTCAAATGGCCCGCATACAGGTTGAACGTGCCCACACACTGGGCAAAGACGCTGCCCGCGAAAAAGCCGACAAGTTGGCGAGCAAACTCAAGGAGCAATATGGCCTGGAGTCTTCGTGGGCCGGCGACACACTGAACCTCAAACGTTCGGGGGTAAAAGGCACCGTGAAAGTGGCTGAAGATTCCCTGCGCATCGACGTGGAACTGGGACTGTTGATGTCGGCCATGAGTGGCACCATCAAGTCCGAAATCGAGAAGGCGCTGGATAAAGCCCTGGCCTGATTTCCGGTCTTCTTAGGGTGCCGATTCTAATTTTTCTGCCTACTTTGTGCCCAAGCCCTCAACTTCTGTGGGCAGTTCCTCCCCCCTTTATGCGTGAGGTGCACCATGGCCAAAGTTATTTTGAAGAAAAAAATTGCTACCGGAACTAACGCCCTGATCGACGTTAAATCCTATGCCCGCAAGATCTGGCTGGCCGGTTTGGGCGCTTATGCCAAGGTCGGCAGCGAGGGCGCCGAGTACTTCAAGGAACTCGTTAAGACCGGTCAACATATTGAAAATAAAGGCAAAAAAGTTGTGATTGAACAACTTGATGCGGCCAACAGTCAGATTGATCAAGTCAAGAGCGAAGTCTTCGGCGTCAAAGGTAGAGTCGAAGTGCAACTGGATAAAGTTGAAAGAGCTTTTGATAGTCGTGTTGGAAGTGCCTTGAATCGGATCGGCATTCCGTCTAAACATGACGTGGAGACACTCTCTGCTAAGCTCGATGAGCTGACGGCATTGCTCGAACGTGTCGCGCGTAAACACTAAGGAGACAACGGGATGGCTGTTAAAAAGACTACTGATAAAGAAGGCAGCTCGTGGATCGGGGAAGTTGAAAAATACTCCCGCAAGATCTGGCTGGCTGGTTTAGGCGTGTACTCGAAGGTGAGCAGTGACGGCGGCAAATACTTCGAGACTTTGGTTAAAGACGGCGAGAAGGCCGAGAAGTTGACCAAGAGCACAGTGGGTAAACAAGTCGATGCGGCAAAGGCTTCCGCCGGTTCTGCCAAATCACGTATCAGCGACAAGTGGGGCGAACTGGAAGGGGCTTTTGACAAGCGCCTGAACAGTGCCATTTCGCGACTGGGCGTGCCTAGCCGTACTGAAGTGAAAGCGCTGCACAGCAAGGTCGATACATTGACCCGGCAAATCGAAAAACTCACCGGCGTTAAAGCGGCGCCCGTTGCGGCTAAAACTGCAGCGGCCAAACCGGCTGCCAAGCCAGCCGCGAAAACGGCTGCTGCCAAGCCTGCTGCAAAAACCGCCGCCAAACCTCTGGTCAAGGCCGCCGCCAAACCGGCCGCCAAGCCAGCGGCCAAAGCGCCTGCCAAAGCTGCCGCAAAACCTGCGGCCAAGCCAGCGGCTAAAACCGCAGCGGCTAAACCGGCCGCCAAGCCTGCCGCTAAACCAGTGGCCGCTAAAGCAGCTGCAAAACCTGCGGCAAAACCCGCCGCCAAGCCGGCAGCAAAAGCAGCAGCCAAACCGGCCGCCAAGCCCGCGGCGAAAACCGCAGCCGCTAAACCTGCTGCAGCGAAGCCTGCCGCCAAGCCAGCGGCTGCGAAACCTGCAGCCAAGCCGGTTGCTGCCAAACCCGCCGCCAAACCTGCGGCTGCAAAACCTGCAGCGGCCAAGCCTGCTGCAAAACCGGCCGCGGCGAAGAAGCCTGCCGTAGCCAAAAAACCAGCAGCGCCAAAGCCAGCGGTCGCGGCCAAGCCTGCAACCCCGGCACCGGCGACCAACTCGGTCACTCCACCGACGCCTGCTGCTGCAACCCCGACTGCAACGCCGGCAACCCCGACGCCTACCAGTCAGTCCTGATTTTTACGGGACACAAAAAAGCCCGGCCTGCGAAGGTCGGGCTTTTTTATTGACGGGGTCTACAGAGCGACACATAGCCATTTAGTCCGCGTCGTCCAGGTACCTGAGCGCCAAACGCTCCGTTGCCAGCCTCGCCGGCATCAGCAAGTGCGGCGCCACCAGCATCATGATCTGGTACACCACCACTCGCACCTCACCTTCACGGTCGAGAATCCGTTGGTAGTCCAGGGAAAACAGCAGGGTCATGGTGATCTGTTCCACCAACTGCCCCAATGCCTGGGTATCACTGACCAATTGCCCGTCCGTCTTTAGCCGGGCCAGCAACGAGGCCAGGGTGCGCTTGAGCGCCGTCAGCAGGTTGCGAATGCCCTTGGCCAGTTTCGGCAAGCGTCCCGCCAGGTTCGACAAGTCCTGGAACAGAAACCGATAGTGCGCCATGCGCTCCACGATCAGGTGCAGGAACAGCCAGTAATCCTCGGCCGCCAGTTGAGCGTCCTCAGGCGGGTCGAGCAACGGCGCCAGCTCGGCCTGGAAACGCTCGAACAGCCCGAGCACCAGCGGCTCCTTGCCATGGAAGTGGTAATAGAGATTGCCCGGGCTGATCCCCATTTCATTGGCCACCTCCATGGTCGACACGTTCGGCTCGCCCTTGTGGTTGAACAACTGCAAGGCACATTCAAGGATACGGTCGCGGGTCTTCATCCAGTCTTCTTAAAATCGTCGTTGGGCTCAGCGGACCCGCACATACGTGCCCGGCGCCGCTTCCATCGGTGGGTAATTCTGGTTGCCCAGGGCGGTCAGGGTTTCGCGCTGCACCCCGGAACGTTGCTGGATCCACGCCAGCCAATTGGGCCACCAGCTGCCTTCGACGTGATTGGCGTCGTAGTACCAGGCGCGCGGGTCGCTGCTCAGCTTGAGGTTTTCGACGTAGTTGGCCTTGGGGTTGCCCGGCGGGTTGAGGATGCTCTGGATATGCCCGCTGTTGGACAGAATGAAGCGCTTGTCGCCGCCCAGCAGTTGGGTGGAGCGGTACACCGCATCCCACGGCGTGATGTGGTCGTTGATCCCGCCCACGCTGAAGCTGTCCACCGTGACCTTCTGCAAGTCGACAGGCGTGCCGCAGACTTCCAGGCCACCGGGATGGCTCAGCGGGTTGTGTTTGAAGAAGTCCAGCAAGTCGCCATGCAGCGCGGCGGGCAGGCGGGTGTTGTCGTTGTTCCAGTACAGGATGTCGAACGCCGGCGGTTCTTTGCCCAGCAGGTAGTTGTTGATCCAGTAATTCCAGATCAGGTCATTGGGGCGCATCCAGGCGAACACTTTGGCCATGTCCCGGCCGTCCAGTACGCCTTGCTGGTACGAGCGGCGCTTGGCGGCTTCCAGGGTCTGTTCGTCGGCGAACAGGGTGGCGGGGCTGTCGATCTGGCTGTCCAGCAGGCTCACCAGGTAGCTGGCGCTGGAGACGCGGCGCAGCTGGCGCTTGGCCTGTAGATGGCCTTGCAGCGCGGCGATGGTCAGGCCTCCGGCGCAGGCGCCCATCAGGTTGACCTCGCGGGCGCCGGTGATTGCGCGGCACACGTTCAGCGCTTCTTCCAGGGCGGCGACGTAGGTGGAGAGGCCCCACTCCCGATGCCGTACGTCCGGGTTGCGCCAGCTGACCATAAACACCTGCAGGCCATTTTTCAGGGCGAACTGGACGAAGCTGTTGTTCGGGCTCAGGTCGAAAATGTAGTACTTGTTGATTTGCGGCGGTACCACCAGCAGCGGCTTGGCGTACTGTTTTTCGCTCATGGGCTTGTACTGGATCAACTCCAGCAGCTCATTGCGAAACACCACCGAGCCGGGCGTGGTGGCTACCGTCTTGCCGACTTCAAAGGCCTGCTTGGTGACCTGGCGCGGCAGGCCATTGTTGTGCAGCAGGTC
The DNA here is from genome assembly GCF_029269205.1 of Pseudomonas sp. 1912-s. NCBI lineage: Bacteria > Pseudomonadati > Pseudomonadota > Gammaproteobacteria > Pseudomonadales > Pseudomonadaceae > Pseudomonas > Pseudomonas sp. 1912-s. Next base: position 248,925 of record NZ_JARIXR010000010.1, read on the forward strand.
GTCGAACAGGTTGCTGACGCCACGCACCACGCTGTTGCCGCCGGAGTTGAGCAGTTCCTTGATTGCCAGCGGATTGAGCAACGTGTTGGACGGCGACACTGCATCGTTGAGCAGGGCAAAGGCAAAGTGCGCCCGTGCCCGGTCGTCGGGGCTGAGGTTGCTGTCGTCGATCCAGTGGCGGGTTTGTTTTTGCCAGCTCAAGTAGGCTTGCAGGCTGCGCCGATAAAACGGGTTGAGCTGCCAGGTCGGGTCGGCGAAGCGGCTGTCGGCCGGGTTCGGCTCGTGCACCGTTTCCCCCAGCAACACGCGGCCCAATTGCCCGCCCAGCTTCAGGGCGTGACGGGCGGTGTGCACCGGGTTGCGCAGGCCGTGTGCGGCGACGCTGCGCAGGGTCGACAGCAGATCCCGGCCGCGCAGGCCGGTGATCGCACTTTCAATATTGATGAACGCGGCGGGTGTGGGCACCGGGTTCGATACGGGTCTTTCTCGCATGCGCCAACACTCCTTCGTCAAGCCATCAACAAGCACGCCAATTCAGAACCATAGTCGGTTCTGGCCAAGTTGCGCGGTGCGGTCGTCCTGACCGCCACCGTCTAAAGCGCGGGTTGCGGGTGAATCACCGCCCGCAGGCGTTCCTCCTGCAGAAACTTCATGATGATCGGCGCCACGGCCTCGGCCCGGGTAATCAGGAACAGATGACCGTCGTCGATGATGTGCAGTTGGGCGTTGGGAATGCGCCAGGCCAGCATGCGCATGTTGACCAGCGGGATCAGCGGGTCGTCATCGCCGGCCAGCACCAGGGTCGGCTGCTTGATCTTGTGCAGCCAGTGGATGCTGGTCCAGCCAAGCCCGGCGAACAGTTGCCAGTAGTAACCCAGCTTGCCCGCCGAACGCACTTTGCTGGCGTGTTCGGCGGCCAGTTTCGAATCCCGGCGGAAGGAGCCGCCGTAGATCATCGGCGCAATGCGCACCACATGGGACGGCTGGATATAGCGCCGGGGGCTGGCCATCAACCACAAGACTTTGGGTTTGCCCGGCACCATGAAGGCACCGGCGGCGGTGGCGGCGAGAATCAGCTTCTTGCAGCGCTCCGGGTAGTCATACGCAAACTGCTGCGCCAGTGCCCCGCCCCAGGAAACTCCCACCGCGTTGACCTGGCCATAGTCCAGGTAATCGAGCATGCGTGCGGTGAGCTTGGCCAGGCCAGGGAAACGATAAGGCCGGCTGGGCGTCGACGAACCGCCGACCCCCGGCACATCAAAGGCAATCACTTCCAGGTCCGGGTCCAGGGCCTGGACGAACGGAAACACCAGCTCAAGGTTGGCGCCGATGCCGTTGAAAATCAGCAGCGGCGTCAAGTGAGGCTTGCCCGGGCGTACCGCCGTGCGGATGGCTTGGCCATCCAGGTCGATGGTACGGAAGATGAACGGTTGCGGCATGCTCGTACCCTGTGAAATGGCGCTATTTCCCTGCCGGAAAACGGTCAGTGTGGGAGCTGGCTTGCCTGCGATGCAGACACCGCGGTGTATCTGGCACACCGAGTTGATGCCATCGCAGGCAAGCCAGCTCCTACAGTAGATCCCGTTCCAGCCTACCTTTCGTGTACGTAAGTGCCCGGCGCCGCTTCAGCCGCTGCGTACGCTTTATTGCCCAGTGCGGTCGGCGCTTTTTTCAGCTTGCCCGACCGCTGCGCCTGCCACGCCTGCCAGTGCAGCCACCATGAATCAGTGTGCTTGGTGGCATTTTCCTGCCAGTCCAGCGCTTTGCCCGGCATCGTATCGCTGGTCTGGTAGCGCGACTTGGGGTTGCCCGGCGGATTCAGGATGCTCTGGATATGCCCGCTGCTGGACAGCACGAACTCCACCTTGCCACCAAACAGCTGCGCCGACTTGTAGCAGGACTGCCATGGCGTGATGTGGTCGTTGGTGCCGGCCAGGGAGTAGATATCGGCGGTCACCTGCTTCAGGTCGATCGGCGTGCCGCACACTTCCAGGGCATTGGCGCGCACCAGCGGGTTGTTCTTGAACAGCTCGATCAGGTCGCCATGGAATGCGGCGGGCAGGCGGGTGGTGTCGTTGTTCCAGAACAGGATGTCGAACACCGGCGGCTCGTTGCCCAGCAGGTAGTTGTTGACCCAGTAATTCCAGATCAGGTCATTGGGGCGCATCCAGGCAAACACCTTGGCCATGTCGCGGCCTTCCAGCACGCCGGCCTGGTAGGAATGGCGCTTGGCTGCTTCCAGGGTCTGCTCGTCGACGAACAGCGCCACCTGAGTGTCCAGGGTGGTGTCCAGCACGCTCACCAGCAGGGTCAGGGCGTTGACCTTCTTCTCGCCCAGCGCCGCGTAGTGGCCCAGCAGCGCGGTGCAGGTGATGCCACCGGAGCAGGCGCCGAGCATGTTGATGTCTTTACTGCCGGTGATCGCCGTCACCACATCCACCGCTTCTTTCAGCGCCTCGATATAAGTCGACAGGCCCCACTCGCGCTGGGCCTTGGTCGGGTTGCGCCAGCTGACGATAAAGGTCTGCTGGTTATTGCGCAGGCAGAAGCGTGCCAGGCTCTTGTCCGGGCTCAGGTCGAATACATAGAACTTGTTGATCTGCGGCGGCACCACCAGCAGCGGGCGTTCGTGCACCTGTTCGGTGATCGGCCGGTACTGGATCAGCTCCAGCACGTCGTTGCGAAACACCACGGCGCCTTCGGTGGTGCCCAGGCTTTTGCCCACTTCAAAGGCGCCCATGTTGACCTGGCTCGGCATGCCGCCGTTGTGCACCATGTCTTTGGCCAGGTGTGACAGGCCATCCAGCAGGCTTTTGCCACCGGTCTCGAAGAAGCGTTTGACCGCCGCCGGGTTGGCCGCGCTGTTGGTGGGCGCCATGGCTTCGGTCATCAGGTTGATGACGAAGTGGCCGCGGCTGATGTCGTGTTCCGACAGGTTGCTGTCGGCGATCCAGTCGTGCAGCTCCTTGCGCCACGCCAGGTAGGTTTGCAGGTAACGTTTGTAGAGCGGGTTCTGGGTCCACGCCGGGTCGTTGAAACGACGGTCGTCGCTCTCGGGTGTCAGCTGTGATTTGCCGAACACCACGTTCTTCAATTCGACGCCGAAATGCGCGACGTGCTTGACGCTGTGCAACGGTTGTTTGATGGCCTGGGTCAGCACCATCCGAGCGGATGCCAGTAAATCCTTTTTCCGTAACGCGATGATCGGGTTCAGCCCCAGGGTGTTTTCCGAGGCCTGGCGTTTCAAGTCATCGTTGTTCTTGTTACTCATCTACGACGCTCCATTGTCCGACAGACGAGTACCGGGTACCGCTGTGTACCACTACTTGCCACACAGCACAGCCTGGTACTACTGCTCGGGTGACCGTTAATACCGCATCGTCAAATGCAGGGAACTTGCCAGTTCCATTGGTTACCCGAGTTTAATTTTTTTCGCAAGCGGGCCAATCGTTGGCCACGACAGAGGGGCATTCAAGCAGATGGAATTAGAAAATGCCCACTAATGAGCAAAAGGCCTGAGCTAGAGCATCAGCCGCACGACCGACTGGCTCGGGTCGCGGGTTTTTCCGGCGGCTTTCAGCTCGGCAAGATAGTCAGCCCACAGCGCGTCCTGACGCACGGCAAGTTGATAGAGGTAGTCCCAGGTGAACAATCCGCTGTCATGGCCGTCGTCGAAGGTCAATTTCAGTGCGTATTGGCCGGCGGGTTCGATCTTGGTCAAACCGACATTGAGCTTGCCGAATTGCAGGATCGGTTTGCCATGGCCCTGGACCTCGGCGGAAGGGGAGTGCACCCGCAGGAATTCGGCGGGCAGCTGATAGACCTCGTCGGGACCGTAGGTAAGGCCCAGGGTCCTGGAGGCTTTGTGCAGGTTGATGGCGGTAGGTAGTTTGGTCATGACGGGATCCGAGCAGATCCTGTAGGAGCCCGGCTTGCCGGCGATGGCGATTTCAAGGTCGCCATCGCCGGCAAGCCGGGCTCCTACAGGGGGTTCACATGACCTACAGGATATAACGAGACAGATCTTCGTTCTGCGCCAATTCGCCCAAGTGGCTGTTGACGTAGTCGGCGTCGATCTTGATCGCCTCGCCGTTCTGCGCGCCCGCCATGTCGCCGGCACTGAAGGACACTTCCTCCAGCAGGCGCTCAAGCAGGGTGTGCAGGCGGCGGGCGCCGATGTTTTCGGTCTTCTCGTTGACCTGCCAGGCAATCTCCGCCAGACGCTTGATACCGTCCGGCAGGAACTCTATCCCCAGGCCTTCGGTTTTCAGCAGCTCGCGGTATTGCTCGGTCAGCGACGCATGCGGCTCGCTGAGGATGCGTTCGAAATCGCCCGGCGTCAGTGCTTTCAGCTCAACCCGAATCGGCAGACGGCCTTGCAGCTCCGGCACCAGGTCGCTTGGCTTGCTCAGGTGGAACGCACCGGAGGCGATAAACAGGATGTGGTCGGTCTTGACCATGCCCAGCTTGGTGTTCACCGTGCAGCCTTCGATCAGCGGCAGCAGGTCGCGCTGTACGCCCTCGCGGGACACATCGACGCCGCCGGAGTTACCGCGCTTGGCGACCTTGTCGATCTCGTCGATAAACACGATGCCGTGTTGCTCGACCGCTTCCAGGGCCTTGGCCTTGAGTTCTTCCTCATTGACCAGGCGCCCAGCCTCTTCGTCACGCACCAGTTTCAGCGCGTCCTTGACCTTGAGCTTGCGGCTTTTCTTCTTGCCCTTGCCCATGTTGGCGAACAGGTTCTGCAACTGGCTGGTCATTTCTTCCATGCCAGGCGGTGCGGAGATATCGACACCGGACACTTCGGCGACTTCGATCTCGATTTCCTTGTCGTCCAGCTGGCCTTCACGCAGGCGCTTGCGGAACAGCTGACGGGTGTTGGAATCCGAGCTCGGCGCGGCGTCTTCGTTGAAGCCCATGCGTGCCGGTGGCAGCAGGGCGTCGAGGATGCGTTCTTCGGCGGCGTCTTCGGCGCGATGGCTGACCTTGGTCATTTCCTGTTCGCGCAGCAGTTTCAGGGCGGCGTCGGCCAGGTCACGAATGATCGACTCGACGTCACGGCCTACATAGCCGACTTCGGTGAACTTGGTGGCTTCGACCTTGATGAACGGCGCGTTGGCCAGCTTGGCCAGGCGTCGGGCGATTTCGGTTTTACCGACACCGGTCGGGCCGATCATCAGGATGTTCTTGGGAGTTACTTCAACGCGCAATTCTTCGGGCAGTTGCATCCGGCGCCAGCGGTTACGCAGGGCGATGGCAACGGCGCGCTTGGCATCGTCCTGGCCGATGATATGGCGATTGAGTTCATGGACGATTTCGCGGGGAGTCATGGACATAGTAATTGGCGGTCCTCAAGCGGGAATAAGCCTGCGGCTTATTCGGCGAGGTCCTGCTCCTCAATGGTCAGGTTGTGGTTGGTGAAGACACAGATGTCGCCAGCGATACCCAGGGCAGTCTCGACGATTTCCCGGGCCGACAGGTCGGTTTTCTTCAGCAGTGCGCTGGCTGCGGCCTGGGCATAACCACCGCCGGAACCCATGGCGATCAAGCCTTCTTCGGGTTCAACCACGTCGCCGTTGCCGGTGATGATCAGGGAGGCGTCTTTGTTGGCAACGGCCAACATGGCTTCCAGGCGGCTGAGGGAGCGGTCGGTGCGCCATTCTTTGGCGAGTTCGACGGCGGCACGGACCAGGTGGCCCTGGTGCTTCTCAAGTTGGCCTTCAAAGCGCTCGAACAGGGTAAAGGCGTCAGCGGTGGCGCCGGCAAAACCGGCGAGGACCTGGCCGTGGTACAGGCGACGGACTTTTTTCGCGTTGCCTTTCATCACGGTATTGCCAAGTGAAACCTGGCCGTCGCCGCCCATGACGACTTTGCCGTGGCGGCGAACTGAAACGATGGTGGTCAAGGGGAGAGTCTCCACGCTGCGGGGCGAAAATGCCCTGATGGAACTCATATGGGGGTGGCGGGGGGGATTTCAACTGTAGGACGTGTGGTGAGCGGGCCTGCCCCGCGCTGGGCTGCGCAGCAGCCCCAACAAGAGCGCAGTATCTTTTCAGACGGGTGGCGTTGCCAGTTTTGGGGGCTGCTGCGCAGCCCAGCGCGGGGCAAGCCCGCTCACCACAGCAAGCCCGCTTGTATGCTAGGACTTGAAGGGAGGAGGAGGGACAAAGCCCGATTCTGACTGTTGGCGCAGTACAGACCGTGGGAGATTTCGCCCCTCCTCCTTTCACCCAAGCGCCGATAAAGAATGCATCTGGCTATGACCGACGATAGGAACAAGCCTGCGCCTCTGGGTGAGCCCTTCAAGTGCTCAAAACCATAGCCCGGAGGAAGTCCCATGGCAATGCCAGTTCCTGTCTCAAAGCCGATCATTGGCGTCGATGTTGCTAAAAATGAGCTGGTGATT